>NZ_CACZTX010000008.1 GCF_902784195.1 uncultured Methanobrevibacter sp. | reverse complement strand
CTGAGCCGTACGCCACGAATCTAAATTCGTTCGACTTGCATGGCTTAATCGAATCCCAATAGCAGTAGCTTCTGCCAGGATCAAACAGATTTGACAGAATACACAAAATAAGTACAATAAAGACTTAGAAGTACACTAAAAAAATTAGACGAGATATTACACAAAATATTCAAATATTATATCACAGACATAACAATCAAATATCACCACATCTATTTAACCAACATCAAACACTAAGTTAAACTTAGGTTCTCACGAATATATAAAAACATTAATACGAGATTAATATTTATGATAATAAAATTTATAAACATAAATTTAGCCATATGTGGAAAAGCAGTCATCATAGTAATGTAAATACATATACTTAGACCAACGCCATAAACACATGGCACAACTATTAGTGAAAGTTACAACACTTACAAAAATAAAAATAAACTATTGCAAAAATTAATTTTTAAATATATATCAAATAAATATATTTTATTTTTTAAAATAAGACTTAAATTAATACAATTTTGAAGTTTAAGGATAAAATAAAAAGAAAAAATTTAGAAAATTTTAAAAAAATTTCAGATCTTTAAAATAATTAGTTAAAAGAAGAAGAAATTAGGAAAAAGTGAAAAATGTGAAAAAACCGAATGAATGATAAAAAAGCTAAAAAATCCTTTAAATGATAAATAAGTCGAGAGAATATCTTTTTTTATAAAATAAACAATGAATTTTATTAAAAAAATAAAATAAATCGAAAAATTTCTGATAAAAATAAATATAACTAAAAAAATTATTTATTTAATTAAAAAAATTAATAATAAACATTAATTTAAGAAAATAAGATAATTTATTGCTTTAAATCTAAAAAAAGGAAAATTTTTATCAGATTAGAACTAAAAATTTCCAAGAATAATACAATTTCTAATATGTTTATAGTTTACAAAAATAAGAACTAATATATAAATATAACTATTTTTTCTTATCTTTATTTAAAGGAATGAATTTTTCATTAAAATCCCTGAAAACTATTTTTGAAAAAAAGATCTTTAAGCATAAGATAATTTAGGAATAATATTTGGGGGTAATAAAAAATAATATATTATATTAATATTATAGGGATGATACTATAGCTGATAATGTATAAGTGAAAATGACAATAATGTGATGAGAAAATATAACAATTGTTAATTTAATGATGCTAAAAAAAAGAAAAAATTAAAAAATTAGGAATTGTAGCTTCCTTAGAAGCTAGCAATTACGTCTCCTAATAATTTAATAGATTCTTCTACGTTTTTACCTACAGGGGATCCTGCTACGTATTGAGTTACACCCATTTCAGCTAAGCCTTCAATCTTAGGAATGAATTCATCAGGGGTACCACATACGGAGAATGCATCGAGTGCTTCATCGGTTACAGCACCAATAGCTCCACCGAAGTCACCTTTAGCTAAGAATGCACCCATTTGTTCGTTGAATCCTTCAGGTAATCCGTGTCTTGCAATTACTGGAGGTGGGGAACCTGCTGCAATAAATGCAACTACAATTTTAGCTGCGTTTTTAGCCGCTTCAGAGTCTGCACCAATGGAAGTTGCAGTGTATGCACCTACATCAAATGCTTTGTCTCCACCTGCTGCTTCAATACCTTTTTTAATCATAGGCATAGCAGCTTCATAATCTTTAGGGTTGGAAGCGTTAATTAATACACCGTCAGCGATTTCACCAGCGGTTTCTAACATTTTAGGACCTTGTGCACCCATGTAAATAGGGATTGCATCTTGTACTTTTTTAGCTCCACCTAATGCTGCACCAGCTTCAGTTTTTCCACCTGATAATAAGGTATTAATGTCTGCAATAGCTGCTTTGATAGTGGATACAGGTTTTTCCCAAGCAATTCCTAATGCATCAAAGGTTGCTTTGTCACCAGGACCAATACCAAAGGTTGCTCTACCATTAGAGATTTCGTCAATAGTAGCAATTGCGGAAGCGGAAATTGCAGGACTTCTTACGTATGCTGCAATTAATGCTAAGGTTTCGTATACGTTTTTGTTGTTGTAGTGGTCAGTGATCCATGCGTATTCAAAACCAACGTCTTCTGCTAATTTTACTAATTTTACGAGTTCATCTAACGGGATCTGAGGTACGAATTCTATACCAAATTTCATATTTATCACCAATCTTTAATATGTTATCTAGCTTATAAAGTATTTGTTATTTAAAAAATATAGAAAGATTTATATATTAAATGGAATTTGTTAAATTTTTTAATAAAAATATGAACAATTTTAAAAAATAAATAAATTTTTATATACAAAATTAAATTATATAAAGAGAAAATTAAAAATAATATATGGAAAAATTTGTTATTAAAAAATTGATAAAACTTAATAAAATATTCAAAATAGATTAAATTTGTTATAGATTAATAAAACAGACAATTATCTATTAAATAATGGAGATTAAAAAACAAATATTTAATTTTAATAGAATAGAACATTTAATATCATTCAAACAATTATCTAAATATATGTTAAAAATATATGCTATAAAATAAAAGATAAAATTCGGATTATGATAAATAAGTAATTTAAAAAAATTATAAATAATAAATATGATATATTATAATAAGAAATTAATTAATAAAATAAATTATATTTATCAAAAATAGGTTAAACAATGGAAATTAGAGAATTAACAAAAGAAATAAGAGATAAATCAATTGAATACGCTAAGCCAAAAGAATTGGATAGGCTTTCTGCAAGTTGGTATCAAGAAGATCTTTTATATTCTGGAAAAGGGAAAACCATATTCTTAATCCTACCTACCCCTGGCTGTTCATGGGCACTTGGCCCTAGTGGCGGATGCACTATGTGCAGTTATATCTCAGACTGTTACCTTAAGCCAATTGAAAATTCCAAAATCATTGAACTCTTTGAAAAGGAATTAAGTAAATGGGATTATAAGGAAGATTATGAAAATGGGGATAAAATAGCTATTAAACTCTTTGCATCAGGAAGTTTCTTAAATCCGGAAGAAGTACCTAAAGAAGCGAGAGACTATGTTTTAAAAAGGCTTGCAAATATGGAAGAAATCAGCGAAATCGTTGTAGAATCCAGACCAGAATATGTTAAGGAAGAGGTTTTAGATGAAATCTTTGATATAATAGGAGATAAGTTATTTGAAATCAGCATAGGTTTGGAAACTTCAAATGAAGAAACCAGATTAAATAAGATTAATAAGGGATTCAACAATAAGACCTTTGAAAAGGCAATAACTCTTATCAAGGAATACAAAACCAAGCATGACATTAAATCTAAAGCGTACATATTTGTAAAACCTATATTGCTCTCTGAACAGGAGGCTATCGATGAGGCAATTGAAACTGCAAGCTACTGTGAAAACTTAGGAGTTGATAGGGTTTCATGTTGCCCAGCAACAATTCACAGAGGAACATTGATTGAAAGGCTTTGGAGAAGAGGATCATACAATCCTCCTTGGATTTGGTCAACTATTGAAGTAATCAACACCATAAGGCAAAATGTGAATATTCCTGCATTGATGGACACCTCAGGATTCGGTTCAAGAAGAGGTCCTTACAACTGTAAAAAATGCAATAAGGAATTGAAGCATAGAATCATAGATTCCAACTTTGACCAAAGCCAAATCGAATATGATTGCGAATGCAAGAAGGAATGGATGGCAGAGGTAAAATTCTCTGACTTGAACAAATCCAAAACTCCAATAAAACATTTGCCTTTATATTAAATCCCCATTATTAGAAAATATATTTATAAATAATAAAAATAATAAATTATTAAATAATTATGCATTACAATTATTTGCATTAAGATTATCAAAATAATAAGAAAAATATTTAAAATGAATAAGGAGGTAAGAACTTGCATAAACAAACTACAATAAGCATTATTGCAATTATTTTAGGAATTCTTATCATTGCATTCCCAATGCTTGGAGTAATTGCAGCATCAGATATCCTTGGATTATCAGTTTTATTACTTGCAATCTTCTTATTAGCAAATGGTGTTAGTGAAGTAGAATACAACACAACCAGAGGATTGATTAATACAATCTTAGGAATATTAATGTTAATAATTAGTTTAGGTTTAATATTCAACCCAAGCATATTTGCATTTTTAACTGCTTTAACAATCTATTTAGCAGGAATATTCTTAATCATAATAGGTTTAATAATCATTGTTGGAAACAGAGACAACAAATACGGATTCTGGATGGGAATATTAGGAATAGTTTTAGGTGTAATATACATTATTCTTGGAACCTATATTAATAATCCACTCATTCTCGGTTCATTAATAGGAATCTGGTTATTAGTAACTGGAGTATTGAACTTATTAGATAATGGTTATTAAATGTAGAATAAATAATAAAAGATTATTATTTATTCCTATTACTATTTTTTAAAAAACATAATAATACAATTAATCAAAATAAATAATTAATTATAAAATAAATAAAATTTTTAAAACAATAAATTACTATTTTTAAATAATAATAACTTTAGGAAACATACTATGATAGCAATTAGTGCAGACTTTGACCCAGTCCACAAAGGACATGAACAATTGATTAGAAAAGCTCGTGAAATAGCTGATGAGAAGGATATTGAAGTGGCTATTTATATGAATAAGGGCTACAGTGCAAATCATGCTCCTTTTTTCACCCCTTTTGAAGCAAGAAAGGAAATGGCTCTTGCATTAGGTGCAGATAAGGTAATTGGAGTTGAAGGACTGCATCATAGACTGATCTTATCATACAGTGTGCCTATCAGGCTTGCTAAAATGCATGAAGATGGTGTAACAGATTACATCACCGCTGCAGACATCAGTTTGGATGAAGTGAAAAAATATGCTGAAAGATTCATCCAAGAGGGCAGTTTCCTTGGAATGCCTCAAGATTTCCCTAACAGAAATGTGATTAGATGGTATGCAATAAATGAATTCCTATCAAAAAGATTTGATAGAAAGATTGATTTTCACCTTATTCCAGAGCTCACACAGCCTAAAAAGGTCTCTGGAAGATTCATTAGAAAGGAAATCCTAAAAAATGACTTGGTTATCAGTTATGATATAAAAAAATTGCTTCCTAAAACAAGCATTGAAATATTGGAAAGGGAAATTGAAAACGGTACAATCCCTGGGAAAAGAAACATGAAAGTGTTGAAGCATAAGATGAACACTTATTCCAGATCAAACTTGACAAATATCGCTTATTTGAATGGTAAGGTAATCAATAAGATTGTTGAGGGAAGATTCTATAAGGACGATGAGGAATCCATTTGGGCCAGCTTTAGAAGAGCAGATTACGGCCCTGTAATGACTCGTCTTGCTGCTTCCTGCATTGAAGAGGAAGTTACAAAAGATGAAGTTCTTAAACTAATGAGACATTATGAAGAAAAGGGAGTTATTCCTGAAGAGCAGAATGTCGATAAGATCATTGAAAGAGCTTGGTATGTTGCTGAAGAAGTGGATAAGGGAGTTTCTGCAAAGGAAGCTAATGAAAAGTTCAGAACAAGAAAGGACTTGAAAGTAAACCCATTAATGGCTCTTGAATCAGGCTTGAACCTTACTAAATTCGAAGCAAAAAAAGTTCAAGAAGGACTTGAAACAAAGATCTTTGTTGATAAGGATAACCAGATATCCTGTGAGATAAAGGAAAAGAAGATTAAGATAAAAACCAATTTAAAGCTTCCTTCAAAGGAAGTAACTTATCTACGATACATTTTAGACTCCAGATACATCCCTGTAAGTGGAGAACTAATTAAAAACAAAAGAAATGATTGGAGAGTAAAAATTACTATCCATGATTATTAAAATAATAATGACAAAAAATAATTAAATTATTAATTATTATATTATGAAAAAATGATTGGAAAAACAATCATTTTATTTTCTATTTTTTAGTTTTTCGAATTTTTCACGTGTAGCTAAAGCCATTATTTTAGACTTTCTCTTTTTGTCAACATCATCTAAAAATTCCAAGACTTCATTCAATTCCTCATATTTACGCTTAGCTTTTTTATTTGATGATGAGATACGTGATTTTGAAGAAGTTTCGAAATCCCTATTTTCAGTCAATGACAATATTTCCCATAAGTCTTCGCTAAGACCTAATTTTTCTGCAGTTTCAAAAGTTTCTACAAGAAGTGCTGAAACGCCTTTTGTATAGGAACTTCTAAGGATCTTCAATTTGGAAACATCCCCAATTTCATCACTGACAACCTTTATATTGACCTTTATATCACTAGAGGACTCATTATTGCTAATGAAATCTCTCATGCTTTTGACAAAGCTTTCAGCTTTTCTTCCTGAGAAATAAAGATTCAATTCCTCTGAACTAACTCTTCCCATAATAGCTGAATCGATGAAATGCTCATCGGTAATATAATTTTCAATTTGCTTAGCAGTATTTGGAGATATATTGTTAAAGTCCAGGAAAATTCCATCTGTCAATGAGCCATACTTCAATGCAATAGCCAATGCGCTTTGAGGACTGTTTGCTGAAATTAAAATATCAGATTGGCGAGCGACCTCTTCGAAACTATCCAAAACAGGCAAATTAAGTGATTTAACTAATTCCTTTGTCTTTTTTGATCTTCCTTCAGTGGAAGTTAAAACCTCAAAACCATAAGATAAGAGTATTTTTGATAAGGTGTATGACACTTCACCAAATCCTATAAATCCAAATTTCATAATTAACCACCTATTTCCTTAATTATTTCCAAAATGACTTAGAAAACATCTTACAATCCATAAACTAATAATTATAATGTAGTCAAGATATGGGAACCTTCAGCAAGACCTAATTCCTTAGAGATGGAGGAACATTTTGTGCAAAGCAATACAAAGATATCCTGTCCTTCCAGATCCATTTCTGTCAATCCTTCAAAATTTCCCATTCCTTTAGAAATTACAAATGGGGAATCCAAGAGTATTTCCTTAAACTCATCTGAAATCATGGATTCCACAACACCTACAGAATCAGAGCCTGTAGTGATTAATGTAGCCACTTCATCAAGACCTGCTTCCAATGCCTCTTTCATGCAGGCATCGTTTAAGATAGGCCTTTCCTTAACTGCAACTGTAATGTCAACATCATATTCCTTTATTTTTTCAAGAAGAAACTTATCAAAGACAATTTCACCAGTATTATCAACTAAATAAAGAACATTATCATACTTTTTTAAAGCCTCTTCAAACTCATCTATCTTGTTTATGACCAATTCCTTCTTTAATCCTTCAGATATCATTGATTCGAATTCTGTATCCAAACCAAATGTGCCAAAATCAAGAATATTCCCTACAATAGCTACTTTAACATAGGTTTCCAAGCTATTGTCTTCCTTTAAAATTTCCCTAACTTTAGGCACTAAGGACATTGCAATTTCATTCCCTTCCTTCTTTTGATTATAATAAGGGTCATAACATCCAGTTTCCTTTTTAATGTATTGATGTATCCTTGTTCCAGTGGCATTTGAAGACAATTCCTTTGAGAAGTTTTCTCCAAGATAAGATAAGACATCCTGAATCAATTTGAACTTTAATTCCTCATCATCTGTAGATAAGTCAATAGCTTCCTTTGCTTGTCTTAAAAAGCATGCTCCACATTCGTAATAAACTTTAATATTATCACCTGAAAATAAAAAAATAAATAATTATAATATTCTAATTATATATTTATAAATTAAAATTATTAAAATTATTGAAAAAAAGTAAAAATAGACTAAGAAATTAATGATAAGAAATGAAAAATATGAAAATATAAAAAAATATTTAATTTTAATAGAGAGAAATTATCCTCCATAAATGATTTGGATAAACTCTATCTCATCACCATCTTCGATTGTTTCCTCTTCTATAACAATCTCACCATTCTTTTTGCTTACCATGGTTTCTGAAGACAAATCCAAATCATCCAATAAATCCTTAATGGTTAAATCACCGTTGATTTCTCTCTCTTCAACTTTATCCTTGATCTTTAATGTAAAACTCATAAAATCACCTTATAAATTTTTTATCCCCTCACTTTTAATTTGTTAATCATCATATATAAAATATAACAATTGTTAAAAATATATGGGCTTATAAAAAATTTAAAAAAAATGAAGTGGAAAAACCTATTTTCCCAATTCCTCTAAAAATGTGCAAGCTCTGCATAACCTATTTGAAGATGGCTCTCCACAGCGTTCGCATCTGTCAAATTCATAATCATGCTCCAACTCTCTTCTGATTGCAGGCCTAATCTTATCAAATCCTCTAAGTGTGGAATACTTTATTGTTGGATGTTCCTTAACCAATTCATTTAAGATATTGGAAATTTCCATTCTGAATGATTCCTGAGCATATGGACAGCCTGCAAGATGAATGTCCAAACCTTTTGCAAGTGCATAAAGACCAATTTCCTTTTCAGGAATTTCTCTAAGTGGCTTGATTTTAACTGTGAACAATTCACTGTTGGATTCTGTCTTAGGACCTATCTTTGCTAAGTTTTCAGTATTTCCTTCCAGATAATTCATTAAAATAGCCTGAGTTTCATCATCAAGATTATGACCTGTAGCAATCTTGGTTGCTCCAAATTCCCTTGCAGCCCTATTGATAATCCATCTTCTAAATACGCCGCAATAGGTACAGGATCCTCTATGGTTTTCCTTTTTCATTATCTCATCCAAGTCAATCCCAAAACTGTCCTTAAATGAAACGACCTTGTGGGGAATTCCAAGTCTCTCTGCATGTGCCTTTGCAATCTCAACTCCTTCCTCCCTGTAACCTGCAATTCCTTCATCAATGGTTACAGCACATAATTCTATAATATGCCTTTTGACATATGAATTGAGAATTTCAAGAGTCACTACACTATCCTTTCCTCCAGACAATGCCACTAAAACCTTATCTCCCTTTTCAATAAAGTTTTCCTTCTTGATAGTTTGCTTGACCTTCTTTTCAATGCTTTCAATAAAACAATCCTTACATAAAGCCTGTCCGGAAGCTTTTCTTTTTATAATCACATTTGGATTTCCACATTTAGTACAAGATTCCATATTAAAGTCATCCTTTTATAAAATAATAATTTATAAGAAAAAATATAATTTTTAAATTAAATCTATAATTTTTTTAATTAAATCCATAATCTTTAATTTTAAAGTTCTTAATTAAATAATTTTTAACTAACTAATCGGTTTTTAAATTACATATCAGCGACAAATTCAGCCAATTGGTTCAATGTGCTCACTTCGTAAACTTGAGCTCCGGCTCCCTTATACAATGAAACGCAACTGTCAACTACATCCCATTTCTTCTTATCTTCAGGGTTTAGGATAACCACCTTTTTAGCCATGCTTGACATTTGTGATATAAGCTCTACACTTGCAGGCACTCCATTTACCTTAGGACCTGCCCAATCTCTGCAATCAGACAATAGGATAATGTAAGACTTATTGCTTATATCTGCCTGCTTCATGAATGATTCGAATGCAGTGAACATATTGGAGGTTCCTCTAACCATCATATTACGCATACGAAGCAATCTTATTTCAGCAAATGCATTGACCATATACTTTTCTTTTAAAAATTCAGTTGTTTCTATTGTTTTATTGTCAAATTCAAACATTCTTGAGTCCTTGAATGTCTTTTGACATGCAAACATAAGCATGAAAAACCAACTGCTTATCCATTCACATGAACCGCTGACATCATTCAGGAACAAATGCTGTTTCCTATGAGGTTTCTTCTTAACATGAACAAGATCAATCGGCACTCCACCATATTTCATGTTTTGCCTCATTGTCCTTCTCATGTCAATCTTATTTGAACGAGCCAATCTCTTTCTTCTTGACTGCTTGTTAGCGATTTTTCTTCCAAGTTCTGCACATAATTCAAATACCCTTTCATCGTATTTGTTAAGCTTTGACAAATCACTGTTTAGAATATCGTTATCCCTAGCAAGATCCTTGTCCCTATCTTCAAGGACTGGCCTTCCTGCAAAGTATTCCATAGCCTGTTCTGCACCCATTTGAATTTGCTTTCCACCTTTTCCTTTCTGCATGGTGATTTTCCATTCATGCTGTGAAAGCTTACCTTTCATGGAGTTTGGCCTGTAAGCCCTATTAAGGTCATTATCCAATTTCTTTGGAACTTTCTTAGCGAAGAATCCATCAAATGACTCATTGAATTTAGGGATGTCATACTTGCTTTTAACATAAATTGACCTGAATGCATCCTTTAAAGTGTCCACATTATCCTCTCCCAATATTGCATATGCATCTATTGCAGACTGAGTAGACCTGACGCTCACAGGCATTCCCTTTTTTCTCAAATCATTTGATAATCTTACGATTTTCTCTTCCATAATAAAACCTTAAAATAAATAATAGTGTGCAGAAATTAAATCTAATCATTCATGGATAAATTTCTAAAGAGTTAGAAACTAAACTAATCATTCATATACTCGTTTCTAAAGATTTCTTTTATAACTTTAGCTTTGTCTGGCTCTGTCTTAATAGCTACACCAACACTGTCCTCAAGTGCAGCATCAACATTCTTATAATCCTTATCCAAGTGCATTACAGAGCTTACCCAATCAATTGAAGCTCTTACAGATGGTTTCTTATTTAAGTTGAATGTTCTGATTCTATGAACCATATTAACAACCTTCTTAACCAATCCATCCTCTGCAGTTGGCACTCTAGCTTTAACAATAGCCATTTCACGTTCAACTGTAGGATATGAAATGTATAAGAAAAGACATCTGTCCTTTGTCTCTTCAAGCAAGTTCCTTTGTGCATTTGAAGTGAGCATAACCATCAAATCATTTTGAAGGTCAAAAGTGCCCAAGTCATTTACAGTAATCTGCTTTTCTCCCAATGCCTGAAGCAAGAAACTTTCCACTTCCTCATCTGCCTTATCGATTTCGTCAATGAGGAGAAGTGATGGCTTATCATTCATAAATGAGGTTAAAAGTGGTCTTCTAATAAAGAAATCATCTTCAAATATTGATTCTTCACCTTTCTCGCTACCTTTGAATGCTTCCAAATGGAGCAATTGCTTTTGATAGTTCCATTCCCCTACAATCTGTTCAAAGGTAATTCCTTCATAACATTGAATCCTGAAGAATTCCCTTCCTAAACATTCGGAAACAGCCTTTGCAAGCTCTGTCTTACCTACTCCAGGAGGCCCTTCAATCAAGATCGGCTTGTTTAAAGATAAGGATAAGAATACAGAAGTGCTGATTTCATTATTGGATATGTAACCAGTACTTTCTAACTTTTTCCCTATTTCTTCTATGGTTAATTCTTCATCTGTCATTTAAAAACCTTTTTTAGTTAATTAAAAATCAAAGTAAATATAAAATTAATTTTTTAAAATGATTCTTTTAAAATAATTTTTTATATTGAATTTTATATACTATATTATATAGTATATTAAATATTTGTTTAATATATATAAATAATTTATTGTTTTATAATATTAAAACTAAAATATTAAAACTAATAACTAATTTAAATGAAATCATTATAAAATTCATTCTGTGATAAAATGAAAATAAGAAAGATAGTTGCATGGTTCTTTGTTTTAATCCTTCTATTTGGAGGAGTTTGCATCTGTACAATGTACATATAAAATGAAATAAAATAAATGAAATAAAATAAATGAAATAAAATAAATGAAATTAAATATTAACTTTATATAACATGTGTTATAAATAATATCATATTTAATCTGATTTTAAAAAAAGGAAAATAAACTATGAAAACCAATCCTAAAATACTCTTATACATCCTAATGATTTCAACACTTGGAATTAACACTCCATTAAGCATAGTTGGAATCATTTCGCAAATATCTGAGTATTTCAATACATCAATAGCCATTTCCGGACTTTACGTAAGTTCATTCACCTTTACAATAGCTATCTGCGGATTGTTCATACCTGTTTTATTTTCAAAATATGAAAGAAAAAGAACTTTCATAAGCATTTTAAGCATATTTGCAATTTCAAATATAGTGATTATATTTGCAAAAAGCATTTACATAGCATCTTTTTTTAGGATATTGTCTGCAATATTCTATCCTGCATTCATTTCAATAACTCTGACAGTTTGTGAAGAGATAGCTCCAAAGGGAGAGGAGCAGGATTACATTACAAGGATATTGCTTGGAATATCAGTTGGAAGCATTATAGGATTGCCTATAACAACTGGCCTCGGCACAATATTTGGCTATCAGATAGCCATGACTTGGATCTTTCTAATAAATTTCATTACATTGATTCTTATAATCATATTCTGCCCAAGAATTGAGGGAAAATCCAAATCATATGAAATGCCGTTTTCAAGCTTAAAGTCAAAGGAATTCATTATTGCAACCATTGGAATAATAATGATGCCTATAGGTGCAAGCATAGTCTACAATTACCAACCATTATTTTTACAGGTGGTAAGCCATGTTTATACCTATAAGTTAAGCATATTCCTATTTATCTATGGATTGTTTTCAATTTTCGGCACTTGGCTTGGAGGAAAACTAATAGCTAAAAAGGATAAGGCAACACTTATCATTTTCCAATTGGTATGTGGAGGAGTATTTGTGCTTCTTTACCTATTTGCAAACTATTTGATTCCAGTTATTGTACTGATTTTAATATTCGGTGTGCTTGATGGAATGGGATACAATCTTATCCAGTACATTGAGGCATCTGTTGTTCCAGATAGCCCCGAGCTTGCAAATGGATTATTCTTAAGCATCTTGAATGGGGGAATAGCATTAGGAATAGCTATAGGCGGATTTTTAGTGGATGGCTTTGGAATAATGTCAATCTTCATTTTTGGAGCATTATTCCTTCTCCTTGCATTAATCATGATGGTTTATGTTATCAAGATTATGAAAATCCCTTTAAAATATTCTAGACAATAGAATAAAAATAGATAAATGGAATTAATAGATTAGTAAGAAAAAAAGTAGATTGCAAATAGTTAAAACGCTTAAAAAAAAAAAAGAGGAAAAAATTCCCCTAATAAGATTCTTGAATTAGATCATTAATTGTTTTCGAAACTATCAATTTTATCAAATGCGCTACCTAAAGTTAAGAAAAGAATTCCTCTAACTATTAAACATACACCAATTAAAATTACAATGAATAATGGATTGTTAATTGATAAAATACCCATTATGAAGAAAATGATACCGAAAATCAATATCAATGCGGAAGCCCATTTTGAAGTTCCTTCACCGTTAATGATTCCAAGAATACCAATGATAATCAATATTATAGCAATTAAATAAAATGTGTATGCGGTAAGGAAAGCTAATGGAGCTAAATCAACAAAGAACAAGAATCCTAATAAGATCAATAAAAATCCCATTATCAATTCAAGAATTGATCTGCCAGTTGACAAACTCCATAATGTGAATGCATTAAACATTACTACTAAACCAAAGGATATTAAAGTTACACCTGCCATTATAGACACTACCCCTGCACTAACCAATGGGTAAGCTATAAATAGCACACCTAAAATAATTAATAAAATTCCAAGTATTTTTGTATAATTCATTAAATCACCAATTTAAATATTTATATGAAAGGATATTTATATTTTTTTTAAAAAATACCTCTAAAATGCCCTTAAATTGAAAAATAACTATAAAGAATCAGTGAAAAATTTTTTACATGAAATTGTTAATAAATTTCATGAAAAAAATGACAAAACCAATTAATTTAAGAAAAACTAATTTTGCTTGATGAACTCTTCAGGATCCTTAAATAAGTCAAAGTCTTGAACATACTCTTTTCCAGTGAGCATTGCAATCTCTGCTTTTTCCAACTCCTTACCAAGATATGCTGCATGGTCTAATCTGGTTACAAGGCCCTTTTCAATAATCTCTTCATAGATCTCACTGGCTCTTTTTCCTTCAAAGCTAATGGTTGGCTTTGTTTTCTTAAAGTGAGTTGCAACTATATATGAATCCTTAACGCTTATTGCATGTTCCACTCTGATCTTAAAGCTTCCTGCCTTATCCCTAACGAACTTGATAGGTGCATCCTGCTTGACTATAGGGACATTGTCATCCTGCTTCAAGTCAAATCTTTTCTTCTTGTCCTTGAATACAAGAAGGTCAACACCTAAATCCTTAGGGATAGATTGTCTATTCTTAGCCAAGAACATCATTTTAGATGCAATTGCCAATTCCCTTACACTTCCATGAGTCTTACCGCTTTCCTCAGGAGTGAAAAGTATGCTTGCACCAAGCTCCATTGCAATTCCTGCAAGAACTGCATTTGCACCTACAGAATCTGTATCCATAAGCTCAATTACATTTCCAATACCGAAGAACATTGGCCTCTTGTCAATTTCATGATAATCATGGAATGCAATGATTGAATCCACAAGGCTTGAACTGTTGACAGGGTCTAAAATCAAGTCACAGACCACTTCAAGGCCATCAAGGTTTGAAACCAATTTTTGCATGGATTCAACCCTTTCTTTAGGGGTGTGAGGCACATATCCTTCAGAGAAATTAGTTGGTAAAATAACTGCAGGAACATTCTTTTCCTTCAATAAAGGCAATATCTCTTCATAATTTCCATTGTCTAAACTTAAAACCATATCAATTCCATGGTTTACTGCAGCTTCAATCTCCTTTGGATTCAATGTGTCAATACTTAAAGGCCTGTCACCCACAATAGGACGAAGTGTGTCAATCAAATCAGGTATCTCATCAGACCTGTCTTCACCTGCAATCATACCAATGTCTATCATGTCAGAGCCAGAAGCAACGAAGAATTCAGCCTTTTTAATCAAATCCTCTTTTGATAGAATAGGAGCGCTTGCAATCTCAGACAACACTCTCATTGGGAAATCCTCACCAACAGGAAGGTTTCTCACAAGGATGTTGTTTTCCTTCTTGAGCAATTCATCTCTTTTTTCAATATCATTTTCAAAGTCTTCGATGAATTTCAATGCCTGTTTCTTCTTCTCTTCTAAAATGAGTTTGTCTGCAGGAGTGGACTGTGACAATTCCAAATCATCGACCAAGTCTAAAACCATAGCCAAGTCTGCTGCATCTGTGGATGCCTTATAACAAGGAATATTAAATTCATCTGCAATGAGGAATGTATCTTTTCTTATTAAACCTGGAACTAGTATCAAATCAATATCATCCAATCTATCTTCAAAATGCTCATGGATTTCTTTGATTATTTGAGTTGGAGTCAAAAAAGCAGCAACTTGTGTCTCTGCTATATGCACCACTGTTTCCTTTTTTGATTTTTCAGCCATTTGACTTACCAAAGGATAAGCCAAGTGTCCAGTTATAATAAGTATCATAAAATTCCTCTAAAATATAAAAAAAGTTAAAATTATTCATTCAATAAATTTTCAAGATAAATCTTTAAATTGGGAATATCCTCTTGAATAACATCCCATACAATATCATCAATAACATCTTCATAATTGTGAGCAAAAATATTACTCATGCCTATAATTTCTTGCCAATTAATCTCTTTATGATTATATCTGAATTCATCAGACAACCTACCAATAAATTCGCCAATCTGAATTATAACTAATGCACAAGCATCCTGGTATAAGTTATCTGACAAATATATTCCTTTATCATTATCAAAACGATTAGCGTAATCTTCCATACGATTACAATAATGTATAACAATATTTATAGTTCTCTTATCCTTTTCTTTCATACAATAAAACCTCTTCCTTTTCAATTGACAAAAGAAATTCCTTATTAGAACTATCTTTGCTAACTACATCAACATGACATTCAAATTCCCTTTCCAAATCATGTATCAAAGAGACATATCTTAATCCTTTCAAATCTCCTTTATCCATCACAAAATCCAAATCGCTTTCTTCAGTAGCTTCACCTCTTGCGTAAGACCCAAAAAGAGCAAAGCTAGCAATACCATACTTAATGACAATGGGCATAACCCTTTTTCTAATCTCATCAATAGTGTAAACCATTTAAATCACCGAAAACAATACATATTAAAATGAATAATGAAAATGAATACTTTTGATAATTTATATTTATTTTATTTATATTAAAATTTTTTATGAGTTAATTATCCTCTATACGAGCAGTTGCATGCCTGTCAGCCCAACATTGAATAACTACACCAATCGGAAGACCTGCAGTGTGAGTGTCCATCTTCAAGATCTTTACATCAAGTGCAGTTGTTCTTCCTCCAAGACCCATTGGTCCTTTTCCATCCTTATTGATTCTTTCAAGACATTCAAGTTCCATTTCTGCTATTGTTGGATCATGATTGCGCTCTCCCACCTTTCCAAGAAGCGCTTTCTTACCTAATTTCAATGCCATGTCAGAACTTCCACCGATTCCAACACCTACAACGATAGGAGGGCATGGTTTTCCACCTGCCTTAAGTGCAGTTTCAACAACAAAGTCCTTGACTCCTTCGATTCCTTCAGCAGGAAGTGCCATCTTAAGTGCATTGTTGTTTTCAGATCCAAATCCTTTAGGCATGATAGTGAATTCAACATAATCTTCATCTATTAATTCAATATCTACAATAGGCACTTTGTCCCCTACATTTCCAGAGTTCTTTCTTGTGATAGGATCAACCACATTTGGTCTAAGTGGAACTTCTGAAGTCGCTTTTGCAACTCCTTTCTTGATTCCTTCATAAAGATTTTCAACATGAACTTTACCAAGCTTTACAAAAATGATAGGGAGACCTGTATCTTGGCACATTGGAATTGACTTTTCTTCTGCAAGTTCAATATTCTTTAAGATAGCTTCAATATTTAGCTTACCTAAGTCACTATCCTCACGTTTAAGAGCATCTTCAAGTGCACATTTGACATCATCTCCAAGAACGATAGCAGCCTGTTTGTATAATTGATAAATGGTATCTTCAATTTGTTTTTCTGTTATCATAAAATCACATAAATTGAGTTAAAGAAAAATAATTAAATTTTAAATTATATATTTAAATTTTTTAAATAATATAATAAAATATTTAATTTATTTATTTAAATAATTTATTAAAAATTATAGGAAGAGAGATAATGAAAATTATAAAAATTGTAAAAATAGTAAAAATTGAAAAATAATAAAAATAGTAAAAAATAGTTTAAAATAAAATAAAAAAAGAGAATTTTTAAAGAACAAGTCTTTAAAAATTATTTCAATAAAGTTTGAATTTTCTTAAATCCTTCGGATATTTTATCCTGTTTATCATGAATTATCTTTTCTGTATCATTTGTGAGTGCATGAGTTGGACAAGCTTCAACACATTGTTGAGTGTCATAGCCTTCACAGAGATCACATTTGGTAGCTTGACCTATCTCATTAATGGTGATGGCTCCAATGGGACATACACTATGACATAATCCACAACCAATACATTTATCTTGCTTAATTGTAATAGCTCCACCTAAAGCCACAATAGCTCCTTTTGGACATACAGCAAGACAAGGTGCTTTTTCAGGACTGCAATGCATACAGAATAAAGGGACACCATCATGAACACGAATTGCATTGTTAGGACAATTACGTTCACAAAGTCCACAATCTACACAAAGTTCTGGGTTAACTTTTAATTCATCCATTTCAACACCTCTATTCTCCATCTAATGGTTTTCTAGCTCTTGTATCAGTTGTAATGACACTGAGAAGACCTTTCTTCTTAGCAGGTTTATCCAAGCCATAGATTTTTTCAATGTGTTCTCTTTGTTTCCTTTTGATGACATTTGCAATGTCATGAACTGCAATTGCTCTTTTGGAACAAGCTTTAACACATGCAGGACCTTCTTCTCTGTCTGCACAATGATTACATTTGTGAGCATTGCTGTATTGAATGCTGATTGCACCAAACGGACAAGCCATTGCACAGAAACCACAAGCAATACATTTAGTTACATCCACTCCTAAATTGCTCATTGCACCAGTCGGACAAATGATCTCACACGGAGCATCCTCACATTGTTGACAACGAATAGGGAAATAGGAACCGTCTAATTCATGAATAGTGATTCTAGGAACTCCATGGACCCCTTCACATGCTTTTTCGCAATCCTGGCATCCATCACATAATTCATTATCTACTATTAATTTCTCCAATAGAGACCCTCCTTAGATACCTAATTCTTCACATTGATTGTCAACGAATTCTTGGATTTCATTAATTTGTTCTTCTTTAAGATGTCTGAATCTTTTTTGAGCAGATAAGTATTCCACTACAGGTTTTCTTTCTTGAGGTCTGTAAGTTACTCTGAATTCACCGTTTTCAATTTCAAATAATCCCCATGCACCGGTTTCAACAGCAAGTCTACCTAATTGAATTGTCTGTTCAGGTTTGAATCCCCAACCGGTAGTACATGGTTGATGTAAGTGAATGTAAGCAGGACCTTTGGTTTCAGCTGCCTTTTTAACCTTTTTCATAAAGTCTTCAGGATATGAAATTGATGCTGTAGCCACATATGGAATTCCATGAGCTGCCATGATGAAAGCCATGTTTTTCTTAGGCTTGTCTTCACCAAAGCTTAAATTACCTGCTGGTGAAGTGGTTGTTGATGCACCATAAGGGGTAGCTCCACTTCTTTGAATACCAGTGTTCATGTAAGCTTCGTTATCGTAACAGATATAGGTTATGTCATGACCTCTTTCCATTGCACCGGATAATGATTGGATACCGATATCAGCAGTACCACCGTCACCACCGAAAGCAACAACATTAACATCTTCTTTACCTTGAGCTTTCAATGCTCTTTCTACACCGGAAGCCACTGCACCTGCGTTTTCAAAAGCAACGTGAATCCATGGGACTTCCCATGCAGTTTCAGGATAAGGGGATGTCATAACATCCAAACAACCAGTTGCACAAGCAACCACAGTGTTTCTGCCTAATGCCTTAAGAGCAAGCCTTACTGCAATAGCTGCCCCACAACCAGCACAGCCTCTGTGACCTGGTGCCAATAATTCTTCTTCAGGAAATTCCATATTATTCATCCTCCTTTAAGCCTAACCAAGTAACTTCTTTTACTGGATTTTTAGTTAATTCTACAGCTTCTTCAATGTATTCAGGAACTACATCTCTTCCACCTAATCCTAAAATGAAACCGTAGGTTTCCTTGTGACATTTAGTTTTCAAGTCTGCGAAAAGAGCTCCTCCAATACCGAATGAGAAGTTTTTATCAAGTACAGCCAATTTATCTGCGTTTTTGGTAATTTCATCAATTTCCTCAAATGGGAATGGTCTGTAGGATCTGATTTTCAAGAGACCTACTTTTTCGCCTTTTTCTCTTAACTGGTCAACCACATATCTTACTGTACTTGCCATTGAACCCATACAGACTAAAATAATTTCTGCATCTTCACATAAGTAGCTTTCAGTCAATCCATATTCTCTTCCGAACTTTTCACCGAATTCTGCACCTACTTCCTTGATTACTTCCATTGACTTGTCCATAGCAACTTGCATGTCATGTCTTGCTTCTGTATAATATTCAGGGTCTGCAAAGTTACCTAAGGACATTGGCCTTTCAGGGTCAAGGTAAGCGAATTTAGGTACATATGGTTCAAGGAAGGTATCAACTTCAGCTTGTTCCAATAAGTCTACAGGTTCAACTGTGTGAGTTAAAATAAATCCGTCTAAACATACCATTACAGGTAACATAACTTCTTCATGCTCTGCAATTCTATATGCTTGAAGAATAGTGTCGAATCCTTCTTGAGCATTTTCCACATAAAGTTGAATCCATCCTGCATCTCTTTGTGCGATGGAATCTTGTTGATCGTTCCAAATGTTTAATGGAGCAGAAATTGCCCTGTTTGCATCTGCCATTACTATTGGAGCTCTCATACCTGCAGCTGCAAACAATATTTCATGCATTAACATTAAACCTTGAGATGAAGTAGCAGTAAATACTCTTACTCCTGCTTCGGAAGCTCCTAAAGTAGCACTAATTGCACTGTGTTCAGATTCTACTCTAATATACTCTGCATCCAAATCACCATCTGCAACGAATTGTGCGAGGTATTCAGATATGGTAGTTTGAGGAGTAATAGGGTAAACAGGAACAACTTGTGGTTTTGCTAACTTTACAGCTTCTGCAACTGCTCTATTTGTTGTCATAATTTCTTTTGCCATAAAATTTTCTCCACTCTTATTTTTTTATAATGATAGATTTTATCTATCCAATATCAACATAACAATAGAATAGCGCTTTATTTTAACATTTTAATAGCTTAGCTATTCTATTTCCATTTTAATAGCTTGAACTGGGCATTCTACTTTACAAATACCGCAACCTTTACAATAATCATAATCTATATCATGGTCTTTGTTTACACATCCTTCTGGACAGAACATGATACAGTTATCACAATCTACACAAGCTTCTTTATCAAGGATTGGTTTAAAAGTTCTCCAACTCCCTGTTTTGTTTTTACGTGTACTTCCAGGTTCACTAATTGCACATCCAATAGAAACCATTTAATCACCTTTCATAAATTAATAATTTTAAATACAGCCACCTAAGCCATATCGTAAGCTTTTTGAGCTGCTACTGCGTTTTTCTCTCCAATTGGACCTGGGAAAGTTTCCTTAATTACTTCAATAAGTGATTCAATACTTACTTCACCGGTCTTCTTAGCAAAGTATCCTAAAATAATGGTGTTTACAATGTTTACACCTAAAATTTCAAGTGCAATGCCTGTTGCATCCACATCAAATACCTTGTGACTTGCTGATTCAACCTTTTCATGAGTATTTATAATAACTTCACCATCTTCTTTCAATCCAGAATAAACATCGACAACACTTAAAAGACCATCGTCAAGAACTATCACATGATCAGGATTGTAAACCTGATATCTTAAATTGATAGGTTCGCTATCGATTCTGGTAAATGCCATAACAGGGGCCCCTCTTCTTTCTACACCGAAGAATGGGAACGCTTTAAATGCTGCTTTAGCTAAAATCTCTGCTGCAGTTACAGCACCTTGTCCTCCACGTCCGTGGAAGCGAATTTCAATCATTGATATTTCCTCCATTCTTTATATACGATAATTTAGTAAACATTGTATATACTATAACTTTTAATAAACATTGTATATAAATATGTTGATTTATCATGATAAATTATTACAAATTATTATTAATCGGAAAAAAATTGTCAGAGAAATATTGATGGTGATGAAAATATAGGATATTGATTGGAAAATTATAGGCAAAATATTGACAAAGTTAATAATAATATAAAAATTTATATTATAAAAAAATAATAAAGAAAGTAGTAAAATACTGAAGAATAATTTTTTTGAGAAATTTCATGAAATGTCATTGAAAATTATTGAATATTTCATGAAGAATTTTATAAATACCATTACAAATAATGATAAATTATACAAATTTATCACATTAATATCCTGGAGTTGAAATCATGAGATTCTGTCCTGATTGCGGTAAGATACTGATACCAAAAAACAATAAGCTGGAATGTGATTGCGGATATGTTGAAGAAATATCCGATGAAGCAATCCAAGAAGAGTATCAGTTTGAAGGAGAGCGAAAAAAAGAGGTTGGAGTCATCGTAACTGACAATAACAATGTTGCTCTTCCTACAAAAGAGATCACCTGCTATAAATGCGGAGGAACCAAAGGATACTGGTGGACAGTTCAAACAAGATCCGCTGATGAGGCTCCAACATATTTCATCAGGTGTGCAAAATGTGGAAATACCTGGAGAAGATCCAATTAAGATTAATAGATTTCTTAATTTATAAATAATTTTTTAATAATAAATTTAATTGATAAAAAAAGTAAAATATAAAAAAGAGAGAATAGGGAAAAACAATTAGTTTCCCTTTCTTTAATTTGAAAATAATAAACTTATTCTAAATCATCAAGAACATAGACATCTTGATAATCCTCAGAATCCCTATAATAATCATCTTGCTTAACTCTTTTTAAGATTCTTTTTTTAATAGGGTTATTAGGGTCATTAGGATTATTTACCAAAATGACTTCCTCTTCATAGAGTGGAAGAGGTTCCTGATTTCTATTAGAATCATGATTAGAGTTATTCATTCTACGATGAGGCCTATTGTAATGACTAGAATGATTATTGAAATTATGATTGAACTCTTCATCTTTATTAGAATTTCCTCCAAAGGAAGTGTCTACTTTTCTTGCATGAGGCTTTCTTGGCCTATGATTATTGATGAATTCATTTGATTTGAAATATTCATTATCTGAACCTATTAAGATATTGATTATCACAAGTGCCAATAAAATAACAACAATCAATGCAAACAATGAATCAAATGGAGCAAATACAGCATAGAATATCTTGGAAGTGATGCTTGAAATGTCCATAAGACCTCTTAAAAGCAACAATACCCCTACGATTAAAACAACAGTCCCGTTACGTTTATCGATATTGTTTGAATCAAAATACGGATAAGCTCCTAAAAGGATTAAACCGATTCCCATCAATCTGAACAAGTTATTTGATACAGCAGATTCCAAAATGTCAAAAATCATATCAAATCTGTAATGCAATGCAGAGAATAGGAATATCAATTCTATAATTCCTATGACTACTAATGGAAATATATAAACAATATCATTAGCCAATTTAGGTTTTCTCAAAGCCCCCTCCTCAATTTTCTCTTCAGAGTATCCTGAAAGCAATTGATAGAGAAATGAACTCAAAACAGATCCAATAATGGTACCGGAAACTCCTAAAAATGAAGTAAATAATGCTACAGTCCCTGAAATGAATGCTGCCATCATTATGTTAAAATGTTTAACCAAAGTATCACCCTATTTCTTGATTTCTAGTTTCAAAAATTCCATATATCTATTAATACTGCATTAATAGTGCATAATAACTGCAAATAAAATATGCACTTTATCATATTTAAATTGATTGATTATTAGATTAACAAGTTAATAATTATCACTCATTAATTCACATCAAATGGAAAATAAGAAAAAATAATCTAATGATTATAAAAAAACTTACAATTAGTATTTAAGGTATGATACCATGAAGTATGATACCTTAAATAGACTAATTTAAAAAAAACAACTTTCGTTGAAAAAAAATAAAAAAACTAATTAATCCTTTTTGAATTAATTAGAAAAAAAGAGCCTTAGGGGGGATTCGAACCCCCGACTTCTACCTTACCAAGGTAGCGCTCTACCGGCTGAGCCACTAAGGCAGTAAAAATTAAAAAAGTGCAAGGGAAGGGATTCGAACCCTCGTAGGTCTACACCAAAGGATCTTAAGTCCTTCCCCTTTGGCCGCTCGGGAACCCTTGCATAATAATTACAACAATATTATTTTGGACTTTATAATATATAAAGGTTATGGATAAGAAAAAATATTGTTAAAAAAACCAAGAAAAAAGCTAAAATAAAGGGAGTTAAAAATAAAATCATTGAAAAATTATCAAAAATTTACAAAGTTATATAAAGAAAAATGGTTATATCTTAAAATAGTATTAAATAAAACTTTATTAAAAGATAATAAATTATTAAATAAGAAATTCAATTAATTTTAATAATTTACAAAATTCACAAAAAATAATTTTTTATGAGGCGATATATTGATAGTTATTGATTTAGATGAATGTGGAGTTTGTGAAAAATGCATACCTGTTTGTCCAAAGGACTTGATTGAGAAAAAAGGATACACCATGGTCATTAAAGATGGATGTGATGACTGTGGAATATGCATGGATATGTGTCCTTTAGGCGCTATTTACGAGGAATAGCAAAAAATACTAATTTAAACAAATAATATTTAAAGAATAATATTTAAAAAAAATTTAAAAGTTATTTCAGGTTATGATTATGAAAAAGCCAGGGTTTTTAAATAAAATTACAATTATTGACATTTTAATAATTATCTGCATCATTGGTGCAGTAGGATTTGCCATTTACCATATGGTTGATGATGACTCAACAAAGGCTTCAGCAACTTCATTTGATTATTCAACCAGTCCTAAAATAATAGAAACTTATTTGGATTACTACAAGGATGGAAAGGTAGTTACAAGCACAATTGTTGGAACCGATGCTAAAACCGGAGAAGAGGTTGAATTGAATAGGAGAGTCCTATGGGTAGGAGAAGATGGAAATGGAAAGGCAAATGTCCTCATTGATGATAATGGCAAACCATTGCTTGCAGGATTCTACATAGACGTTCCAGATGCAGACTTACTTATCGATTCAATAAGCTTAGAATCAAATGGGGATTCCTACGAAAACCTCAAGGACATTACAGTTTCTCCAAAAGAAATTAATAATCTTAATGATTTGATCAGTGAAATTCCTAATGGAACACATTGTGAAATCAGTACAAGCATTTCTATAGATAATTTCGATAGTGTGAAATACCAAAAATTATTAAATGCCTTAAATGAAAATAAAAAACCTTGTATTGTCTTAAGGAATTCTCAAGTTAATACATTAGAAATCAATAGGGCCAATAAAACTGATTTGAAAATAGCAAGTGAAATATTAGGAGATTTCAAAGGGCAAACAAGCCCAATAAGACTCAGAACTTATAATTAACATATGATTAAAATAATAAAGTGGATAATAAAGTGAAAATATGAGTTTAATATATTCTATAACTAGCACAATTACTAGAGCTATAGAAGATATGATAAGCAAATCATTCTTATTTACACTCATTTTCAATATTCTCGAATTTATTGAAAAAGAATGGGTAAATAGCTATTTCAAGAGATTGTATCCTGGTGAAAACTTTTTATCCATTTTTAAAAAAAGCAAGATATTAAAATCTGAAATATTTTCACCGCTTATTGTTTTAGTTACATTTACACTTTTTTTACTGCTCGCAACAAACCCAGTTTCAAAAGACCTGCAAATGGTTTTAATCATTGCATTTATCTCATTTTTCATTGGATCAATCATATTTCCAAGATTTGTTTTGAATAATCAGAATAATGAGGAATTTAATAAAAACGATGAAAATAATAGAATACCATTGTTTGATACAAAAGACGTTTATTCAATTGGTTTTTGCCTTACATTAATTGGAATCATATTCCTGTTTGTAAGCATTGCATCTGTGGGAGGATTGCCAATATTGAAATCCTCTTTAAGATATTCACTAAAGCCTATATTCACAATGCCTGTATTCCTAGTGATTCCAGGGGTAGGGCTTATTGCATCACACCGATTGAATCAATATAAAACCGGTGAAATCTCAAGAAGCCAAGTGAGATTCAGATTCCTAATTTTAACATTAATAGGCATCATAACTGTTCTTACACTCGAATACAGAACCCCAATCATTGCAATTCTTCTCATGATGATCATCATTGCATATTACGGAGAGATATTATCAGTTTGGGAAGTGATTATTGGAGCATTGATTGGAGTTATTGCAATTATGGGAATCGGTTATTTAAGGTCATTAAATGAGCTTGCAATAAGTTCAAACACCAGCATATTCTCTACCTTGGAAAGTAGGGCAAACTTTACAATGCATGTATTGAACCTATTAAATCAGATTTCAGGCAATTTCGGATTATTGCACGGTAAAATGATAGCAAGTGCTATGCCCGGAAGTGATCTTGGACCTAGAATGATTGTAGGTAAATTAATAGCTTGGAGAACTGAAGTAACTGTAACTCCTACTTTATTAGGCCAGATGCTAGTTGACTTCGGTAAAGTTGGCGTTGCTATCGAGATGTGCTTGCTCGGATTCATTTTAGGAACAGGATATAAAATAATTAAAATCACTAAAGACACATTTTATATTGCAATATACAGTTTAATATTGACTTATTCCATCGTAGGAGTGGAAACTGGAATATTGGATATACAGATCTTATTCTACTTCTTTATAATATCATTTATCTATTTAGCAGCTATTTTAAAAGATAAAGGGATTAAAATTTATTAAAAAAACTATTTTTATTAAAATTATTATCATCATTATTAGAAAAAGATAAAAAAGGATAAAATCCATCAAAAAAAACTATTTTTAGAATATGATAAGAATAAAATAAATTTAAAAAAATAAAAAAAGAAAAAGTCATTCATAGCAAAGCTATGAACTCATTTTGGAGGTTGAGTTAAAACAATTTCTTGAAATTATTTCACTTTGGAGATTAATAATCTTGTAGTTGGACCCTGAATCTTACATTTTTGAGAGCGATTATATGCAGAAGAAAATGATGTGTGTTTTATGTAAAACTCATTAACTAAAATTAATAATAAATTCTAAATTCAAGAGATTTGGATTGTTATGATTAAACTAATACTATGTACAATTACTTGAATTTAGGAATTTATCATTAACAAGATTATTACAGATTTTTATTCAATAACACAATAATTTAGGTATGCCTAAATTTATTGTTAATTATAGATTTGTCTTCATAGTATATAAACCTTTCTAAATTTTTAGGTTTACCTAAAAAATAATAATCATATTAAAAAAAAAAAAAAAAAAAAAAAAAAAAAAAAAAAAAAAAAAAAAAAAAAAAAAAAAAAAAAAAAAAAAAAAAAAAAAAAATAAGAAACTAAAAAAAATGATCAATTAAAAAATTAAAAAATTAAAAAAATAAACAGAATAAAATAAGAGGCAGTACATAGCATACCGGGGATTAAAGAACGCTATGTACTTATTTGGAGATTGCTAAATAACGATTAAGTTATTTTAAAATGGTTCTTGAAATCTTAAAAAGTTCTTATTAATTCCCAAGAATTTCATTTATAGAGAGCGATTATAACAGAAGAAAATGACGTGTTAAAATTCTATTGAAGCCAATAATAATAATCTAAAGAAAGGGAGGAAGATAATTAAATGTAATTAAAGAAAACTTTAGATTATTATTGGTCGAACTAATAAACAACAAAATTTAAGATTTTCGAGAAACAATAAAATTTAGGTGTGCCTAAACTTATTGTTAATTATAGGTTGTTCTTTATAATATATAAATGTTTCTAAATTTTTAGGCATACCTAAATATTTATGATGATAAAAAAATTTGATGAAAAAACTTGAAAATGTAAAAAATGAATTAAAAGTTATAATGATAAGGAAACTCCCAAATAAGCCAAATTAGGGGAATAGAACACTACAAGCAATTGCAAAACAATTATTATGCCAATGATTATAGCCAAATAAATATATTCAGATTTGCCAATGATTGTCTTTGCATGATACAAATTGGAATTGTCTGAAAAGCATCTGCTTGCCATACTTAAATAAATGGTTTCTCCTTTTTCATAGGCCTTTAAAAACATCATGGCTATGCTGTATCCCACCTGCTTAACTCTCCATTTGTATGAAATGTTTTTATTAAATGGGTCAAAGTTTCTTGATGTCATTGATTGCCTGATGTCCCTTAATTCATCCACAAAGATAAACAGGAACCTCACCATAATTGTTAAAATCATAGCAAGATCTCTTGGCATTCCAAGTTTTCTAAAGGATTGGACCACTTCTTGCATAGGAGAGGTAGATGAAAGGATAACAATAGCTGTTAAACAAACAATCAATCTAGCAAATAAAAGAACAGTCCAATTTAAACCAGTATCTGTTATAAACAACCATGAATAAGGACCCTGCCAAATGATATTTCCAGGGTGTATGAATGGTTGGAAAGCTATGACAAAACCACCGAATGGCAAAAGAAGGAGAACTCTCTTAAAGCTATCCTTAAATGACAATTTAGCCAAATACATAACAATGAGTAAAAAGCATTCCAATACGATTGGAACTATCAGCCTATCTGAAAAAACAGCAAAAAGAATAATGAGCAAAATGGCAACAAGCTTAACCCTACCCTCCAGATTATGGATAATGGAATCCCTGGAAGCTATGAATTCTAATGATCTTACTTGTTCTATTGCCATTTTATCTACCATTATGTATTGAAATAATTATTAATTATAATTTGAAAATTGAATAAAAATTTAATTAAATAAAAGTTAAATTAAATTAAAATTAAATAATAAAATTTATAATATAACTATTGGCTTTTAATTATAAATATTTATTCATTTAAATCGATAATTATTACTAATTTGCCAAAATAAGCCCAAAAAGTATTACTTTAAGCGAATAAAAGAAAAGTATTACTAATTGAGTGAAAAACAGCAAAAGAGTATTACTAATTGTAAATTAAGGAAAGTTTTGTAAAATTTTTAAAAAGAAGAAATGAATAGAAAAAGAGAAAATCCTGGACATGAATTAATGATAATCCGTATCCAAGACCCTTTTCTTAATTTAAAATACAAGAGATTTTAAATTATTCTAACCAAAAGAATTAGTTAGATTTTTTTAATGCATAACCTATACCTAAACCAAGAACAAGTGTAATCAGTCCTCCGAATATTAAAACACCGATTTCGCCTAATTTGTCTAAAGGCTCATAGGTATAGTCTGGGAATGGTGACTCCATAACTGGAGCTTCAACATCTTCACCAACTGCTGCATCTTCAGCAGATTTTTCTAATCCATCCGGATCGCCAGATGCGATGTAAGGAGATAATACTGCTAAAGCAATACAAAATATAATCCCTACAACAATTAAATATTTATCACTTTGACTTAATTCCATATTATCACCCTATTCTCTGTTCCATGCCAATAGGTCTGGTCTGAATTTTTCAAGAGCATAAAGAACAATTACAGTTAATACACCCTCGATTATACCAATAAATGCATGGTAAAGTGCCATAGAAGCAATTCCTACAGTCAATGGGAAAGTTCCTGCAATAGCCATTTCAATTGCAGCTACAACTGCTGCAACCAAGGTTGCAAGCCATGCTGCTACAAATGCAGAAGGATATTTGCCAATGATGCCTTGTAATCCTTTAAAGGTGTAAAGACCTACGAATCCTCCAACAATTGCCATGTTGAGTACATTTGCACCTAAAGCAGTGATTCCTCCGTCACCGAAGAATAAAGCTTGAATAAGCAATACTGCAGTGAATACTAAAATAGCAGCTTCAGGAGCCATGAATACAATAGCCACTAATGCTCCACCAACCATGTGCCCACTGGTACCAAATGGAATTGGCATGTTCATGGACATGATTGCAAAAATACCTGCAGCCAATACTGCAAGCAATGGTATACGTTTTTCATCAAGATTAGCTCTTGCCCATTTTCCAGCAAAGTACAATGCAATAATTAAGATTACATAGTAGATTGCACATTGGCCAAGAGGTATAAAACCATCAGGTATATGCATATTATTTTTCCTCCATTTTTAAGTTTGAATATAATCACACAATATCACTTTTTATAATCTTATAAAAATCAATTGGAGTAATACTCATTATTACCCTATGAATTTTGAGTGAATTGATTTTTTTAATAAGTATTTAAAAAGTAATACATTTTATAAAATTATTATCTCATCAGTAATACTAAAGTAATACTTTTTGTAAATTTTTCAAATTTGAAAGTAATACTTAAACCCATTATTTAGAGTTTATTTTACTAATAAAGACAATAAAGTAGTCAATTTTTAATAAAAATTGATTAAACAATATAATATTTAAAATAAAACTATATAAATGTTTGTTTAGTATTACTAATCGTTTAAAATCAGTTAAAATGGTAATACTAATTTTGAAAAATTGAGAGAATACTTAAAAATAGCTATAAAAAATTGGATAGAAAATTAGATAAGAAGAGCATGAAATTATGAAAAAATAGAAGAATTATATTTTTGCCCTTGCCTTAAAAGCTCTTAATTTATTTTGAAGTTTTGAAATGTAATCAAATTCCTTTTCATAAGAGAGTGAATTTCCATATCCGCATCTTGGACAAATTGCCTTATTGCAACCTTTGCATTGTCCACAGCTTCCACATGATCCTCCTTTCATAGGATCAAATTCAAAGCCACACATTCTACATTGCATGATATCACCTAAAATAAAAAAAATAATTAAAAATTGATCTTATTAAAAAAATAAAAATTAGAATTGGGTTAACCCAATCCTAATCCCAGTCCTACCATATATACTATGAAAGCAACCACATATGCAGTCACTAAAGTGACTCCAGACATGATCAATGGATATTTCCATCCACCGGTTTCCTGTTTGATTGCCCCGAGAGCTGCGAAACAAGGAATATAAAGCAATACAAATACCATAAATACATAAGCTGTAAGTGGAGTGAATATTCCATGCATTGCTGCGGCGATTCCGGCTCCCTCCTCGGCAACTCCAAATAGCGAACTGAATGTACCTACTACAACCTCCTTAGCAACAAGACCAAATGCCAATGCTACAGCAGGTTGCCATTCGCCGAATCCTAATGGAGCAAATACTGGTGCGATTACAGTACCGATAGTACCGATAGCACTTTCTTGAGATCCGTATTCTACTCCTGCAGGGAAGTAACTTAACATCCAGATTACAATACTTGCAACAAGAATAATGGTACCTGCCTTTTTAATGAATCCCCAGGATTTTTCAAGGGTGTGCATTAAGATACCTCTGATAGTAGGCAATTTATAGTCAGGCAATTCCATTACAAATGGAGCGGACATTTCCTTAAATGTGGTTTTTCTTAATATGAATGCAACAATTACTGCTACAATTATACCAAGCACATATAATGATAAAATTACAAGGCTTTCATTAGCTGCGAAGAATGCACCAACCAATAAGAGGTATACTGGCATTCTAGCGGAACAGGACATGAATGGTACAATTAACATAGTGATTAATCTGTCCTTTTCGTTTTCCATGGTTCTGGTTGCCATAATACCTGGCACTCCACAACCGAATCCTAAAAGCATAGGGATAAATGCCTTACCATGCAATCCAACAAACTTATGCATAAGCTTGTCCATAACAAATGCTGCTCTTGCTAAGTAACCGCAATCTTCAAGGAAACTGATAATCAAGAACAATAGGATAATTTGAGGCAAGAATACAAGTACCCCACCTACTCCTCCAATGAGTCCATCAACAAGGAAGGATGAAAGCATGGTTTCACCAAGGGAAGCGATAACGAACTCACCAAGCATTCCAAAGAGCTCATCAATCAAGTCTTGGAAAGGTGCACCAAATGTAAATACAATCTCAAACATTGCATACATTATAACTAGGAAAATCGGGAACCCTAATATTCTGTTAGTAATGATCTTATCGATTTTTTCACTGATGGTTACTTTCAAATGGTCAGGTTTTGAAAGGGATTCCTTTAATAAACCATCAATGAATGCATATCTTGCATTTGCAATAACTTCTTCACTGCCTTCACCAAAAATGCCTTCTAAGTGGTCTTTGACCTTTTTGGTTTCAGCTTGAATGTTATTCCTTTTTGAAGACCCTTCAATTTTCTCTTCTACAATCTCATCGTTTTCAAGCAATTTGATTGCAATCCAAGATGAAGGAACGTCCAATAAATTCTTATCTTCTTCTATAACAGCCTGAAGCTCAGCGATATGTTCTTTAAGTTCATTGTTATAAACCAACCTTTCAGTAGTGTTCACTGGGTTTTGAGCTGCTTGTTCAACAGTTTTGAGTAATTCTTCCTTACCGGTATCACTATTTGCTTCAATCTCAACTACAGGAACTCCTAATAATTCAGAAAGCTTATTCGCATCAATGGTATATCCCTTGTCTTGAGCATACTTATTCATGTTTAAAGCTACAACCAAATTAGCTCCAAGTTCCATCATTTGAACAGTGAGATACAAGTTTCTCTCAATGTTTGCTGCATCTATGATGTTTACAATCACATCAGCGTCTTCATCTACGATGAAGTCTCTTGATACAATCTCTTCCATAGAATGAGCACTTAAAGCATAGTTACCAGGTAAATCTATTACTTCAACTTCATTGCCATTATGCTTATAATGACCTTTTGCTTGTGCTACGGTTTTACCAGGCCAATTACCTACATGTTGGTTTAAACCAGTTAAAGTATTGAATAAAGTGGTTTTTCCTACATTAGGGTTACCTGCTAAACCTATCTTAAGATTTGCCATATTTATACCTTTAAAAATTCAATAAATATAAAAATAAATTTGAAAAATAATAGAAGAATTACACTTCTATTTCAATGTTTTTAGCTTCCTCTTTTCTGAGACAAACAGAGTATCCTTTTACCTTAACTTGAATAGGATCTCCAAGAGGTGCCACTTTTTCCACTTCTACATCTGCACCTTTTACAAAGCCCATACCAAGCAAATGTCTTTTTAATTCCAAGTCACCACCGGAACCATAAGAAGCTAAAACTCCAGTTTCTCCAGATTTGAGTTCGTTTAATTTCTTTATCATTTATATAACCTCTTAAGAAATTTATAAAATAAATATCATGTCTGATAAATTACCGATAACAAATTTTAGAGCTTTTAGAATAATCTTTCTCTAAAAAATATATCAATAAAAGTAGGAAATTTAGGTATACCTAAACCAATGTTAGATGAAATCTCATTATTTTGAGGTATTTTGTAGTTTAATTAAAATTTTTAAATTTTGTTTTAAAAATGGGGATATTTTTAAAATAAAATGTATTGCTTTTTAAAAATATTCTTGGATTGTTAATTAAAATGAAAATAAAAAGATTACCCTACATAGATTAATTAGGTATACCTAAAACCTAATATTATTTTTGTTTTCATAATATATAAAGTTTAGGTTTACCTAATTAAATCTATGAAATATTGGTGAAAAATAATAAAAAAATTAAAACAAGGAAATGGCCCCAATAAACAAAACAAAAGACAACAAAAAAGAAAAAAAATATTTATTATATATATTTAATATATTTAATTATATAAATATGTTTATTTAGGTAAACCTAAACATTTAAATAAAAACAAGTGAAGATATAATAATAGAATCTGAATAGTGAAAGTTTGCAATGGTGAAAATTTACTTATTCAGATTAAAAATTAAAAATGGTGATAAAATGTATGAAGAAATTAAAGACAAAACTTTTGAACATAAGCACGCATTGATTTTTGTAGGAGGAATAGCTGCTGCAATGGTAGGTAAAAAAATCTTGGAATCAAAAACCACTAAAGACTATGCTGCAAAAGGTATGGCTAAAGTTTTAACTTGCAAAAGTGAACTTGAAGAATCAATTCAAGACATTAAGGATAATGCAGAAGACATCCACACCGATGCAAAAGCTGCAAAAAAAGAAGCTGTATGCGTTGATGTGACTGCTGAAGATGAATAAATAAATTATAAAGATATTGGACAGGCAAATCTAATAAATTAATAAATTAATCAATCAATAAATTTTATAATTTTTATAAATTTTAAAAATTTATTCAATTCAGAGCCATGATTTACGATATAGTATACGATAAGGGCACTCGATTAAGAGTGCGTGCAGGTAAAGAAGCATTTACCAAAGAAGAAACTTATGGCTTAAGTGAAACCTTGCTTGAATATGCATTCATAGATGAAGTAAACATTTCCCATAGGAATGGAAGCATATTAATAAATTATAATGATATTAGTAAAAAAGATGAAATACTTCATATTTTGGATAAAATTTCTCAAGCAGATCTTTACGAAGGAAAGGCTACAGACAATATAAGTTTAGCTGAAATATCAAATGATTTCTTTTTCAGATTATCTAAACATGTCTTAAAAAGGTATCTCTTTAAAATTATCTTGCCAATACCATTTAGGAAAATGAGAATGCTCTATCGCGCTACTCACTACCTATACCATGGATTAGATAGTTTAACCAGTTTTAGAGCGGATGTTGCACTTCTTGATGGAACTGCAATAGCTGCATCATTAATTACTCGAAACTACAAGTCTGTAGGTTCAATGATGTTCTTATTGTCTATTTCAGATATGCTAGAGGACTATACAATGCAAAAAACAAAAAGCACTTTAAAAAGTAGCTTAGCATTGAATATTGATAGCGTATGGAAGGCTGATGTTGATGATGAAGGAAATGAAATCGAAAGTCAATTCCCATTGTCTGAGATCAAAAAAGGAGATAAAATAAGAATAAGAACTGGTGCAATCATCCCTGTTGACGGGGTTATTGCAGATGGGGATGCTATAATCAATGAGGCCTCAATTACTGGAGAATCATTAGCCGTGCATAAGAGTGAAGGAAAAGCTGTTCATGCAGGAACCGTTGTTGAGGAAGGGTCAATAGTCATCGAAGTTCGTTCAGTGAACGATGAAACCAGATTGAATAAGATCATCGATATGATTGAAGATTCTGAGGAATTGAAGGCAAGCATTCAAAGCAAGGCAGAAAAATTAGCTGACTCAATTGTGCCTTATAGCTTGCTTACAACAGCATTGACCTATTTGCTTACAGGAAACACCACTAAAGCTTTAGCTGTACTGATGGTGGATTTCTCATGTGCAATTAAGTTAACAACTCCGATTTCAGTCATCTCTGCTATGAAAGAGGCATCAGACAATAGGATGATGGTTAAAGGTGGAAAACACTTGGAAGCATATGCCAATGCAGATACCATAGTATTCGATAAAACAGGAACCTTGACTAATGCCCATCCAGTTCTTGAAAAGGTCATCCCATGCGGAAAATACGAAAGGGATGAAGTATTAAGAATTGCTGCATGCATCGAAGAGCACTTTGCACACAGCGTAGCAACAGCCATTGTGAAAAAAGCTGAAGAAGAAGGATTGCACCATAAAGAGGACCATAGTGAAGTGGAATACATCGTTGCACATGGTATCTCAACCACATATGATGGCAAGAAGGCAATCATTGGAAGCAGACACTTCGTAGAGGAAGATGAAGGCATTAGGTTTACCAAGAAGCAACAAAAGCTTATTGAAGAGAATATAAAAGAATATTCAGTTATCTATCTTGCAATAGGCAAGAAACTTCAAGGAATCCTTTGCATTTCAGACCCAGTAAGAGATGAAGCTCATGATGTAATCAGCCAACTTAAGGAATTAGGCATTAGCAATGTAGTCATGTTAACTGGTGACAGTGAAAATGCAGCAAATAAAATAGCTAATGATTTAGGCATTACACAATACAGGTCACAAGTTCTTCCAGAGGATAAGGCAAGCATCATTCAAGAACTAAAAGATGAAGGCCATCAAGTCATTATGGTTGGAGACGGAATAAACGACTCACCGGCATTATCTGCTGCTGATGTATCAGTGGCAATGAGAAACTCATCAGATATTGCAAGGGAAGTTGCAGACATTTCCCTACTTTCAGATGACTTATATGATTTAGTTACTCTTAGAAAGCTCTCAACTGGAATGCTTGATAAGATAAATACCAATTACAGACACATTGTAATGTTCAATGGATCTTTAATTGGACTTGGATTGCTTGGAATCATTCCACCTACTACAACTTCATTGCTCCATAACTTGTCTACAATGTTATTTGGACTTAGAAGCACTAAATCTGTTTTAGGTGAGGAAGAGCCAGTAGTCATTGACACTCAAGTTGTAAGCAATCAAGATGCATTGATTGGTGAAGCTGCCAAATAAAATTTAAAAACATTATGTAAATTTTAGATAAATTTCTATAAATTTACATTTTTTTATTATTTCAACTTTTTTTTATCTGATTAAATTTTTTATTTCAACAACATTTTTTACTTATTTTAAGGGCATTTTTTAACAAATCAAATTTTAGGCTCTAATTTTTTTATTGCAAGAGCCAAAAAGACAATTATCATAGGGAAAAATACAGAGTATAAAACCAATATCAAATCACCAGGCACCAAATCCCCTATCACTACAGATGCCGCAAGTAACATTGTCAAAAGAATGACCGGTGCTAAAATAGCTAAAAAAGTATAAATCATAACAAATGCATTCAACTTTTCACTATACTCCTTCAATTTCATTCTGATGTCAAAGTTTACATCATCTGCAATTATGCTTAATGAATTGGATAAGTTTGCTCCAATCCTCAAACTTGTTAGAATTTCATATATTGTCCTTGACAATGCCTTTGAATCAACTCTTTTTTCAAGATTTAAAAATGCATTTTCTGTACTTTCCCCATATTTGATCTCTTCAAGGACTCTTGAAAACTCTAAAGACAAAATGCCATAATCTGAACTTGCAACAGAATCCAATGAATCAAACAAGCTCCTGCCAGACCTAAGTTCAGTTGCCAATTGCCTTAATGCATATGGGAGCTCCTTTGAAAATGAAGCATATTCATTTTGTTTTTTAATCTTGGGATAATAGAATATTGAAAGTGCAATCAATAGAATGGAAATGAAAATAGCTAAACCTAATTCTAAAGATATGAAATAGCTGATTAAAGCCACGATTAGTGTTAGAATAGAGAAGGTCATTGCAATAATTCTTAAAATGGAATTATAAAAATTAGATTCGTCAATTTGAATATAATTGTTATTTAGTAAAACATCGATCAATTTTTCCCGAATAGCTTCTAGAAAATTATCTTCATTTTGATTACTCCTATTTTCCATCATCTCTTCATTTTCATAACTTGTACTTTTCAAACTACTGAAAATATTTTGAGAATCATTAGATGAATTGAATCCATTGATAGATGATTCCTTTGAATATCTGTTTTCCAATTCCTCAAAGATGCTATCATTTTTTAAGAAATCATTAAACTTAAAAATTCCATTATCCATTAAATTGATTTTATCTTTAGAATCATTTTCATTATTTGAATCCATCCCATTATCCCAATTGTTTTTATTATGAAATTTATCCAAAATGAAAACAATGAAATCAATGACTTTTATGAAAAAACTGATTAAAAGATCACTTAAGTGAATAAAAAATTCATCTAAAATAACAATCACCATCATCTAAAAATTAAGTAAAAGAATAAAGTAAAAAATGAAAAGATAATTAACTATCAAAATATTAAAAATACGTCTAAATAAAATGAAAATTTTATAAGAACTATTAATCTAATCCAACACCAATCTTATTTAATACATAGTCTGAATTGAGATAATAAGTTTCAAGAATTTTAGATATATCTTTTTGGGAAGATATGTTATTTTTTACCAAATAGTTCAAAACCACTTGTCTCTTTTTCCATTCTTCATTCAATTTAGAGATATGAACTCCCTTGAGATTAGCCATTTCCTCCAATGTTTTGCTGACTATTGTCAAGTTTTTGAATTCATCCCTTTCACTATCCCACTGGAACAATTTGCTCAACTGAATTGTTCCCTCTTCCATACCTGTAACTTCTGCAATCTCTGTAATTCTCCTATATGAAATTCCATCTGATCTGTATATTCTCTTTTCCATGATAATAAAATCAATTGACGAAACCATTATTTTGGGAACATTCATTGGAGCATTTGTAAGTCTTGTAATGGTTTCACGTGAATTGTTTGCATGCAATGTTCCAAAGCCTGAATGTCCAGTATTCAATGCAGTGAATAGTGTGATTGCCTCATTTCCCCTAACTTCTCCAACAATAATTCTGTCTGGCCTTTGCCTTAATGCATTTTTAACCAAATCCTCAATTGTTATCTCTCCCTGATTTTCAATGTTTACAGTTCTTGCTTCCATTCTGATTATGTGATTATGTGGAATCTGAAGCTCCAAAGTGTCTTCGATTGTGATTATTCTCTCCATTGGATTGATGAATATTGAAAGTGCATTAAGAAGTGTTGTCTTTCCTGAACTTGTTCCTCCCGATACAATGATATTTGCAGGCTTTACTCCGAGTCCATCAACACATAACCATAAGAATGAAGCCATTTCACTATTCAACGTGTTGTATCTAATCAAGTCAACAATAGTCAATGGGTCTTTCTTGAATTTACGAATGGTTATTGTAGGCCCATTTGCAGATAATGGAGGAATCGTTGCATTAACTCTAGAACCATTTGAAAGCCTTGCATCAAGAATTGGAGATTGCTGATCTATTCTCCTATTTGTTTCACGTGCTATTGAATCAATGATGTTTGTAATCTTTTCCTCATCTTCAAAGAATAGGTCAGTTTCCATCATCCCATATTCCCTATGATAAACAAAAACAGGTTTATTTACACCAATGACCATTATTTCCTCCAGATTATCATCTTCAATCAATGCACTTAATTCCCCATATCCAATAAGTTCCTTAAGCATATTCCTTGCCAAATTTTCCTTGTAATCATAATCAAATCTATTCTGCAACCTATTTTCCAAAAAACGGATTATGTCCTTTAATATCAATTCCTCATTAAATGAAGACATCTTCTCTGAAATAGCTAAATCTATGAGATTTTCCCTTAACTCTTCTAATATGAACTTTTCCTCATCTGAAAAGTTGAATTTCAAGACATTGTATCTTGGAATCAGATTATCATTTTCATCTTCCTTAGCATTATGTATTGAATTCATTTCCATCAAATCACCAAATCATGTTAAAGAGCGAATTATCCATTTAATTCACTAAATGTACATCTGCATGTAAATTATTATAGCAGGCAAGATTAGAACTCCCATCAAATGTGATTTGCTTACTCCCAAATAATGTGGAAGCAAACCCATTGCAGTGGTTGTAATCAATGCAAGTGTCAGATATAAAATTGGTCCTTTGTAGATTATTGCAAAAGCGTACAGAATTGCTATCATCAATAAAATCACGGCTATTGAAAGCTTTTTATAATCTATTCCCTGCATGAGATTTGAAAAGCTGTCCCCTAATTTCAAGCAGATTATCAAAGATATTGAAACTGCAATTAAAGAAGCAAAAGTGAATATCAATAAATGTGATAAAGTGAATTCTGAAATCAAATAGGACATATATACAGCAATTCCGCTCCGTGGATTACCAATCAAATAAATAGCTATGAGTGAGAAGAGAGTGTCTGAAGTGTTTAATCCACTATTAGCCAGCAAAAAATTCTTTGTATCATCACTGTCATCACTTGTTCCACATGCCCCTTGTGCTATAATGCTTCCTTGAGCAGGACCGAATCCTGGTAAAAATCCTAAAATAGCTCCAGCAGTTCCACCTGCAAAGATGCTTTTGATTGCATCCATATCAATTTCCAAATCATAAAATCTGTTTTGATGAGGAATTGAAGAGCTATCATTTAAACTAAATAAAATTGTACTGATCCCAAACAAACCACTAAAGGTGCACATTAAAGAGATTCCTGAAGATATTGGGGTTTGAAGCATTATCCAACCTAATATACCGGATAAAACAAAAAGGAGGAGGGACCATAGAAAAGCAATATTTCCTGAACTTAATTTATGAATCATATATACTGATACTACAGTCAAGATAATCCATGTATATGGTTTGGATATTCCTTGTAGAAAGGGGAGTGCTACTGCAAAGAAAGGCATCATGATAATCACTACAAGAATTGCTCCAAACCCACCAACAGAAACGATGCGAATAGCTTCTTTAGATCTTCCTTCTAAAACCATCCTATGACCTGGAAGAATAGATGTAGCAGTTCCTTCCTCTGGAACTCCAAGAAGCATTGATGGAACAAATTCGATTAGGGCATGGGCTATTGACATTGCTACAAATATTACACATAAGAATTCTGCAGATATGTAATTCAATAATAATGTGGAGGACGCAAACATTATAGCACCTGCAGTGTTTACATGTATCCCTGGAACCATCCCTGTACAGGTTCCTATACCAATGCCAATAAAACATGCCAAAATCAAATCGAACATATCATTTACACCAAATTTATTTTGCTTATTTAAGCAGTTTCAATACAATACTTAATTTATAGGAACTTATATTTAAATTAAGCAGTTAAAAATGGATTAAATATAAAAATAAGGTTATAAAACTAATATTACAATGAAAAATTGATTTTAAATTGAAAAAATTAAATTATAATGAAAATTATAATGAGTTAATAAAAAAGCATTGAAAAATTGATATTAAAAGTAGATGATATAATAAAAATAAAATAGAAAAGTAAAAAAAGCAAAAAAAGTAAAAGAACTAGTTAAGAGAATTTACTCCCAACTAGTGATAAAAATTTTGGTCCAGGTTTTGCAGCCCGAAGGGCTGGAAAAGCTGGGTTAATCATCTAAAATAACAGCTGGTTTAATTAAGTCACGTGGTTTGTCTCTCATTAAAATCATAGCTTCTTCGATGTCATCAAATTTGTCGAATTTGTGAGTGATTAATTTGGATGAGTCGAAACGGCCATATTCAACAAGATTTGCTAATTTTTCCATTCTAGCACGTCCACCAGGACATACTCCACCACGAATAGTCTTGTCAGCAAGTCCTTGACCCCATGAAAGACCGTCGATAGGGATGGTTTCAATACCGTCATAGTGCAATACGTTACCGATAATACCACCGACTTTAAGTACGGATAAAGCTTCAGAAAGGGTGTCTTTTCCTCCTCCCCCGATTACTACTTTGTCTACTCCTTTTCCATCGGTTAAGTCCATGATTTGATCTACTGTGTTACCGTTGTGGTAATCTACAATATCATGTGCACCATATTCTTTAGCTACTTTAATAGCTGCTGGACGACTTCCTACAGCAATAAGATGGGAAGCACCCATAATTTGTGCACCAGCGAGTGACATAAGACCTACAGGACCGATACCGAAACAAGCGACTGTATCACCAGGTTTAATCTCTGCAAGTTCTGCAGCATAGAAACCAGTAGTCATCATGTCTGAAATCATTACAGCTTGTTCTAAACTTACATGTTCAGGCAAGTGTGCTAAGTTTGCATCAGCTTGGTTTACATGGAATTGTTCTGCAAATACACCATGCTTGAAGGTTACAAAGCTCATACCTGTTCCCATACCGTAACAGTGTTGGGAGAATCCTTGTTCTGCTGGAACAGTTAACCAGTCAGGAGTGATAGCAGGTACAATTACACGGTCTCCAGGTTTGAAGTCTTTGACTTTGTCCCCTACTTTAACTACTTCAGCAGTAGCTTCGTGTCCTACTACACGGTTAGGTGCATCACTCATATATGCATGACCCCATACAATGTGTACGTCTGAAGTACATGGTGCCATAGCTAAAGGTTTACAAATTGCGTCGTAAGGCCCACATTCATCGAGTTCAATGTCAACCCAGCCGAGTACGTCTTGTTCGATTCTTGCCAATCCTCTCATTTTTATATCTCCTAAATAATTATTTAAGAGTTGATCCATTTCTGGAATAAGCTGGAAATAATCATCTCTAATAATTATTTTAGTTAACTAATTATTTAAATCTTTATATAAATTTTGAATAGTTTTCAGTAAAATAATAATAAACCTAGTTAAACAACTAAATAAAATAATTAAAAATACATATTGTTTAATAAATTATTAAAATTATAATTAATTGTCTAATCAAAAGAATAAAAATATAACAATGAAATAAAATAAAAAATTAATATGGACAAACTAACAAAACGAAGAAAATAATGTAGAAATACAAAATAGCAAAAATAGAATAAAAATTTGAAAAAACACAATATAAAAATAAAATAGTAAGAATTTGAAAAAATAGTGAAATTTAAAAAAATAGTAAAATTAAAATAAAAATTGAAAATAAAAAAGAAAATTTACCACAAAAAGTGATAAGATTTTGGTCAAGGTTTTTGACCTAAGGCCAAAAAGCTTGCTTACATTAATCTTCTAGAATCAGTAATTTCTGCACTAGCTACATCAGCTAAAGCGATGATAGCTTCTTCAGTAGGTCCAGTTCCACCTTCACCGTCTTCAACGATGAATACAACATTTAAAGCTACTAAACCGAATGCAATAGGTTCTTCAGTAATTTCGTGTAATTCTGCATCTGCAGGCATTGCATCAGTGATTGCTGCTTTTAATGCTTCTAAATCTACTTCTGGGCTTTCAGGCATTACTTTTAAAGTGTTAACAACTTCTCCCATAATCATTCCTCCAATTAATTCTAGATAATTAATTAATCTAAATTTAATCTAAATTAAATTAATCCAAATACAATACTTAATTTATACCAAATCAAACTTATGGTCCTTCAAATCCACATTCGCATTTGTAAGAGTGACCGAAAGTACGGCAACTTTCACATCTTGCGATAGGTTTACCACATACAGGACAGTTGAATTGAACATAAGGTTCAATTAATGGTATTTCTTGTTTACAAGATTGACAGTTAATTTTTTCCATATATATCACCGAATATATTATAAATATTTCAATTTATTAATTTATAAACTTAATGATTAATCTGAATCTAAGTGGCTGATTAAATCAACTAATCTAAGCAACTAATTTAAGCAACTGATCTAAGCCATTAAAACTTAAATTCATCTTAAGTTCACCAATGAATTAATAAAAAAGATGCTTATTCGTTATGTATAAATGTATATTCAAAAGAGCAATCCCCATCATTCATCTCATTGCCCATAATAGACAAGACTCTCTCAGGAAACTCCCCATTTACAACATAACAATCCAATCCATACTCAATCAATAAAGTAGGCAACATCAAGTCAATTGATGATTCATCAAAAGTCAGTAGTTTATTTACATCAATTTCATTGATCAATTCCGCTCCACTTAAGGATGGATCTTTTGTATATATACCATTTACATTTGTTGCTATTAAAAGCTTTGCATCTAAAAGGCTTGCAATGTAAGCTGCAATTGAATCACTTGTCACATCCCATGAATGCTTGAAAGGTTCATTTTCCTTTAGAATCTCTGAACAAATCATAATTGGTATCTTATTGGAATCGGCTATACCCTTTGCTTCATCGATCGTATAGCTGATTTCTGTAAATGCTAATTTATCATTCAGCAATTTAGCCAAGATGTCCATTGAATCAATAGCTGTTTCATGGGTTACATCCTCTGAAAATCCTATAAGAGCATCATATTTTCTAATCAGATTAGCGAACTCTCCACCGCCAATAACAAACAGGCAGCTTTGGCCTTCGAGTGCATTTGCAAGTTCAATTGCCTTCTTTGGGAATAAACTTCCACCAATCTTAATAACCCATTCAATAATAGTATCACAACTGAATGATGAATAATAAAAATTTGATTCTTATAAAATATAGAATATTTAAAAATTAAAAAATATTTAAAAATATAAAATACTTATAAAAATAGCATTTATTAACTATTTATTTTTTACCTTATATATAATTTAGTATTTAAAATAAAAAACCAGAAGAAAAACCTTGGCAAAAAATATTTAATAAGTTTAAAATTTAAATAATTAAAAATTAAAATTATTATATATACTATTTTTAGATTTAGCTTTTTTGAGGGAGAAAATGCCATTAAAAAGATTAAAGTATACTGCTGATTATTGTAAACCAAATCCAATAGGCTTTTTAATAATTCTAGCATTAGTTTTCTCTATCAGCTATTTAAACAAATATGCCCAATACAATAGAATCAGATATCAAATACTGTTCTATTCCCTTGCATTTCTCATTACTGTTTTTACATATGGATATGGTATGGCAATTACAAAAGACACCATAAGAAATGGGGAAAAGCTCCCTATAATTAAGCTTAAGCAATGCACATATTATGGAATTAAAGCATTTATTTTAATTAGTGCTTATACATTCATTGAAGGGTATCTTTTAAATAATCTCTCAAGAAGATTCTTTTTGCCTGAATTTCACTTGAAGTTTGCACTATCACATATAATGAATACATTAAAAATGTATTATCTATATGACCCTGTCAGCACTGTTGGATTTATCATTTGCAGCATTATGATATCTTATATAGTGGCTTTCTTTATGGAGATTTCACTTGCAAGACTTGCTGATGGAGGAAGAATCATTGATGCATTCAACATACTTTCCATTAAAAAATGCATTGATACAATAGGATGGAGACATTATACTGTTGATTACACTAAGATTATGATTTCAATCACAATTTTGGCTTACCTGCAATATGGGATTGATTACTTTGGATTCTTTAGCAATATAATTGATTTGATCATTGGACTTTTAATATTCATAATCGAATTCATTGGAATCGGCATGATTTACAAGGATTATAAAATTAAAAAAAAAGCCGATGAAGAATTAGAAAACAATTGAATTCAAAACAATGAAAAATTAAAAAAATAAATAAAATTAGGAATTAGAAATAAAAAAAGAAAAAAACTAGCTAAAAATAAAAAAGTTAGAGAACTGAATCCCTAACGTTTAACATATACAGTTCTTTTTATAGTGTCTTTAAGGTAGCTAATGGTAACTTTATAAGAGTTTCCCCTTTTAAGCTTTCTGATGACCTTCCTCTTGATGGTGACCTTAGCAACACCTTTGCTGTTGGTTTTTACCTTGTAGGTTTTGCCCTTGAATTTAAAGATTATCTTTTTGCCTTTCAATGGTTTTTTACCATTTTTCAAGGTTGCCTTAAGGGTAAATTTCTTCCACCATCTTTTAACTGTCTTTGTCTTTTGAGAACTTATTACCTGTTTCACCTTAAGCTTATTTTTAACTGTCAAACCGGCATATGATGCAGAGATTGTATAGGTTCCAGGTTTAACTGTTTTAGGTATTTTAAAGATAGCGACACCTTTCTTATTGCTTTTAATCTTATAGGTCTTTTTATTGAGTTTTATTGTAACTGTCTGTTTAGACAATAATTTACCTGTTTTGCCATAAACCTTTAAGGTGTATTTTGATCCGTCAAAGTAGTGCATGCTTATGTTTTTATTGCCTGCGATTCTTGAGAGGACCTTGACAGTATTCTTGATTGTTTGGCCTTTATAAGTAGCTGTTATTGTATAAGTACCCGGTTTAAGTGATTTAGGTATCCTTAAGCTTGCAACACCCTTATTATTTGTTTTGACCTCATATGTTTTCTTATTGAGTTTGATAACAACAATCTGGTTTCCGCCAACTAACTTGGCATCATCACCATAGACCTTTAGGGTGTACTTTGTACCATTGTTATAGTACAGCCTAATGTTCTTATTGCCGAAAAATCTTGAAACCACCCTAATGGTGTTTTTAGATTGTTCCTTAGTAATTGGATTAAGAACAGTAACAACCTGATTAGAGGTTAATTTAGTAAATGGAATGCTGATATAACCGCTATTGTCAGTTGTAAATGTTTTTGATTTTCCATTTACTGTTACAGTTACATTAATATTCTTTATTGCCTCTCCGGTTGAATTCAGCAATTGAACCTTATAGTTATAATTGCTGTTGATTCCTCTGCTTACATCCTGTGAAACTATTGTATTCTTAATCGTTATAGGGAAAATTATTTTAGTTCCATTGTATCCCACCTCAATGGTGTAGTTTCCAGGCTTGAGATTGAGGCCAATTCCTGCAATTCCATTTTCATCAGACTTGACTGTGGCCTTAATGCCATTGATTTCGAATGTTACGACCTCATTTGGTTCAACCAATACTGTAAATGGGGACTCATCAGTGTAGTATTTAACTGAATTATTTGTAATGATGATATTGGAAACGGCATAAACCTTTATTGAAGCAAATTCATTACCTGCGGAAATATCTTCAAATCCATCCCCATAATCTACAAAAGATACACCATTTGGAATAATGTATCTTGAATCATCATGAATCGGAGCGAATTTTGTTTGAATCTCAACACGGAATGTGTCTCCTTTTTTAACAGCAATGGCTTTATCCAATTTAATGGTTTCATAGCCTCTAAGTGAGGATTTGCCATTTTGGGAATATATCACATTGCCATTGACCTTAATGATAATATTGTAACTGGCACCGCTTTCACTAAAATAAGTTCCTACGGCAGAAATCAAATCGTCCCCTGTAGCGTTGTAAACATTTGCATAGGCCTTTGCATCCTCTGAATTCTCATAATCAAATTCGTTGATGATTACATCATATTGATAAACCTTAGTATATTCATGTTTTTCATCAAGAACAAATGCTATTGGAGAGTTGATTGTTGCAAATGCGGTGTCATAATAAGAGACGTAATAATATCCATCGTCTCCCCAATCCTCACCCCAACTGTTTTGAATAATCCATGCGCCATCCCCGGGAGGTGTTTTTATGAAGTTATTCTTGGAATAATTGTCATCCCAACCAACCAAGACAACAATATGATTGGATTGAGGGCCCTCAAATTCATCAACTTCCTCATAATAGTATGCCCCTGCAGTTTCAGGATTATAATCATCCTTCAATATGGAATTTGGAGCATTTACAGTGACTGTTAAGGCACCATATTTTACTAATGCACTCTTATATACATTTATATCCTTTGAAATTTCCATTGTAGGTATTGCAACAAAATTATGAATGTGGAATTTGACTCCATCCTTAGGTTCAATAGCTATTCTTCCCACCTCATCAAAGTCAGATACATCCTCATCTAAAAATCCCCCTAACCAAGCTAAAAAGTAGGAAGCTGCCATATAGCTATCTCCACCATCGGTATTGAATACATCACCATAAATGGAAAAGGCATTACCATAAAATGAAATGGCATTTTTTGAGAAGTTTGCCTTCAAATTAGCGTTTGTTGCTTTCATCAATGCCAATTCAAGAGCTGTTGAAGTTCCAAAAGCCCAACAGGTGTCGGTGCTCAATTGATTTTTAATAGGGCTTTCAATACCAAAGTCTGCCAAGTTAAAGTAAGGGCTGCTTGCATAAGCTTCATCGAATATTATAGAATCATATTCAATATCAATGGAATCACCCTCGAAAACATAATCGCACTCCTTTTGATTGAGTTTATTGCGGCCATCACCAAATGTGTTGTTTTTTAATATGGCAATCTCCCCATCAAATATAGAATGGATATTTTCACCATTTCCACTGAAATAGGAATTTGAAAATTCATATGATGAATCATATAAATAGATGGCACCAGCGTAATCTGCCAGATTATTAGTGAAATTGGAGTTTGTGATTTTAAAATTCTCAACAATTCTATCAGCAAATATTGCACAGCCATGATTTAAGTCTTCACTGATATTTTCTAAAGTGTTATCATAAAATCTGGAATTGGCCACGGTAAAGTTATATGCATTTGAAATATAAATAGCCCCGCCACGATATTTGGCAGAACTATTGGTGAAATTGGAATTACGAATATCCAAACGAGTTCCTAAGTGAAGAATTGCACCTCCAAACTCTGAGGAACAATCAGTGAATTCACAATTTCTTATGAATGTCCAGAAATTAAGATCAGAAACCATCTCATTAAATATTGCCCCACCATTTCTTTTTGAAGAGATGTTTATAAAGGAACAGTTATCAATGACAATATCATTCTGTATATCCTTAAAGGCAATAGCTCCACCAGTGATATTTGCATATAAATTCATGAATCGGCAGTTCTTAATTTCTCCTAGAATATTGGTCCCAAAAATTGCGGGAGAATATGTTGAGGTAAGATTTAGAAAGGTGGTATTCAAAATGGACATCTTGGAAGAGGATAAATAAATCAAACCATAATGCAATTCCTTTTCACTTACAAAAGAGCCATTCACCAATTTTAACTCAGAATCCTCATCCAAAAATATTGCAGCCCCCTGTTTTGCATAATTATTAATGAACCTGTCATTCAAACTCTCGTAAAAGGTATAATATCCACAGACTGCAGAACCATTCACAGCAAGACAATCAGAGAAAATTACATTGTTTGTACTTATATCGGAATAGTTTGCAAAAATAGCTGAACCGTTTGAATTCCTAAATGTCAAATTATTGATTATAAGACCTGTATCGAAAAGTCTGAAAATGCTTGATTGACCATTTCCATCGATAAAATGGTTATTACCATTAATGATTAGATCTTTCTTGTTAATTGGAATTCCATTAATGAAATTACCATCAGTGAGATTATTGAAGATATAATCGTCAGTCAAATCAAGAACATCTGTTACAGAATTGATCTTAGCACTTAAATCCTTGAAGGATGTTCCATCACCATCTGATAAGACATCTTCATAAACTGAGGATATCCCCTCCCCATCATTAGCATCCCCTAGAAATGGAGATTCCTCTTGTACTACAGTATCCTCATCAACAACTGATGATTCATCCAAATGATTTAAAACATCCCCATCGTCAATTGAATTTAAAATCTCTGTGGAATCATCCATTGAAGATGCAGTATTCATTTCCATATTTGCATCATCAGCGAAAACGGCACCTAAAGATAAGCATAGCGTAAAAATCAGCAAAAATGTAAAAATAATTTTCTTATTCATAGTTTCCCCAAAAAATAATATTACAATAACTTTAAATCACCGGTTATCTCATCCAGCACATCATCTTCATCAGGACCTAATCCTAAAACAGTTACTGTGGATTTTGGCAATTGGGTTCTTCCTGCATCAGTGACCAAATAGTATGCAACTCCTTTTGCTCTTGCAAGCTCCCTTAGATTATAAAGATCTTGCAATGTAGGTGCTTTCAAGACTACTTTTGCATAGGCTTCATTTTCCCATTTTCTGATTTTTTCCTTGTCAGCCTGTTTATATGCACCTATAGCAGCATGACAGCATTGGGCAGCTATTTTCCCTTTTCCCATCTTGATGTCAGTTCTTACAACCATTACCTGTTTCATTTAAATCCCAATAAAATTAATTAAAAATAGAATTATATTAAGAAAATTAAATTTTTTCTATAATTACTCTTATATTAAACTCAAAATTATTTAAATTTAACCAAAGAACAACTAATAAATATTTAACAAATGTGATTTTACAGCATTACACAAAATTATTATAAACTATTAAAAACAAATTATATTTATTATAAATTATTTATAATTAATTCAAAGAATTTAATAAAAAAATTAAAATAAATTAAACTTATTATATTATTATTTTAGAGGAAACGGAGATAAAATGAGTAGAATTTCTATTTTAGACAAGGACAAGTGCCAACCTAAAAAATGTAACTATGTATGTATGCACTATTGTCCTGGTGTACGTATGGAAGAAGATACAATTGTAATTGATGAGAAGAGCAAAAAGCCACTCATTTCAGAGGAATTATGTTCCGGATGCGGTATCTGTACCAACAGATGTCCATTTGGTGCAGTCAGTGTTATCAATTTACCTGAAGCTCTTGATGAGCCTATTCACCGTTACGGCCAAAATGCATTTGAACTCTTTGGTTTACCAACCCTTAAGGATGGAACCGTTCTTGGTTTGCTTGGTCAAAACGGTATTGGTAAGTCAACAATCATGAGAATATTATCTGGAGAGCTTATTCCTAACCTTGGAAACTATGAAGAGGAAGCAAGTTGGGATAAAGTTATTGAATACTACAAGGGATCAGCATTGCAAAACTACTTCAAATTGCTTCAAGCTGGTGAAATCAAGACCATTCACAAGCCACAAATGGTGGACCAACTTTCCAAGGTTGTCAAGGGAAATGTAAAGACATTGCTTACCAATGTGGATGAAAGAAACAAGCTTGACGAGATTATTGATGATTTAGACCTTAAGAATGTTCTTGAAAGAGATATGCAAAACTTAAGTGGTGGGGAACTTCAAAGAGTGGCAATAGCTGCTACAGTTCTTCGTGAAGGTGATTTCTACTACTTCGACGAACCGACCTCCTGGTTGGATGTACGTCAAAGATTGAATGCCGTTAAGGTAATCCGTTCCCTTGCTGAAGCAGGAAAATCAGTTCTTGTAATTGAGCACGACTTAGCTACATTGGATGCTATGAGTGACAATGTGCATCTTCTTTACGGTGAACCTGGAGGATATGGGGTAGTAAGTGGAAATAAAGGTGTGAGAGTAGGAATCAACGCATACATCAATGGGTTCTTGCAAGAGGAAAATGTAAGGATAAGAAAACAGCCAATTGAATTCAGCATCCGCCCGCCAACACCAGAGGATGATGGTGAAGTCTTAAGTGAATACAGCGACCTTAAAAAGGAATATGATGGATTCACACTTGAGGCGGAAGCAGGTAAGATCTACCATGACGAGATTGTCACTGCATTCGGTTCAAACGGTATTGGTAAGACCACCTTCGCTAAGATATTGGCAGGTGTTGAAAAGCCAAGCGAAGGAGAAATATTGGAAAAAGTGGATATTGCATACAAACCACAATACATTGAATCTGACTTCGATGGAACCGCTCAGGAATTCCTTTATGCAAATGCTCCAACATACGGATCAAACATCTTCAATAGTGAAATCGGAAGACCTCTTGCTCTCGATAACTTGCTTGATAAAAAGGTAAAGAAACTAAGTGGTGGGGAACTTCAAAGACTTGCACTTGCTGTAACATTATCACAAGATGCAGATATTTATCTTTTCGATGAACCTACTGCATTCCTGGATGTGGAGCAAAGGTTGATAGCAGCTAGAGTAATCAGAAAGATCATTGAAAGCAGAAATGCAGCATCATTGATTGTAGACCACGATATCGTATTTATTGACTACATTTCCGATAGGGCTATGGTATTCAGTGGAGAACCTGGACTCAATGGTATCGCTTCCAAGCCAGCAGACCTTAGAACAAGCATGAATCAGTTCTTAGGAGACTTGGACATTACCTTTAGAAGAGATAAGGAAACCAAACGTCCTAGAGTGAATAAATATGACTCTTACCTTGACAGAGAACAGAAAGAGCAAGGGGAGTATTACTACTTGAAAGACTAGTTAAATTTAACTAGTGAAATAAAAATATATTAAAGTTTTTAGATTTTTCTAAAAACTATTTTACTTTTTTTTAAAAATTTATTCAAAAACTATTCTTAAACTATGACTATTTTTATCAATTTTAAAGTTTCATAACATACGAATTATATTACATGAAATTACATGAAAAAATATAAAAAATAGTTTAAAATTGATTAAATTAAAAAATAAGCGAAAATGAACAATTAAAAATATTATAAAAAATTAATAAAAAAAGAAAAAATAAACTAAATAATAAAATTATTTAGTTCTTAAGGCTTCAACAGCAAGTACAAATTCACGAGCAAATACCTTGACTTTTTCTGGGTCGATTGAATAGCTTACTCTCAAGTAATTATGACCAAAGGTATTACTGGTATATGAACCTTGCCTGGTGAACACTTTTTTCTCAATCAAATAGGAAGACATGTCTTCAGGATCGATTCCTGCACCGGATAAGTCAATTCCCATCATGTTTGCACTTGATGGATAAACAGGCAAAAAGACTCCTTCACATTGGTCAACAGCTTCCTTGATAATCTTTTGATTTTCAAAAGTGGTATCTCTGACCCTATCAATCCATTCTGGTTTGGATTTCAAGGCAGCTAGTGCACCAGCCTGTGCAATCATATTTGTACCTACATCGTTAATGATAATACTTTTTACGACATCAATAACCTCTTGGGTTGAAATGATAGCCCCTAACCTTAAACCTGCCATACCAAATATCTTGGAGAAACTGTAGCAAGTAATAGTGTTATCTGGAGCATATTTAGCACAGAGAGTGTGATTGTAAGCAAAGTCCCTATAAGTTATATCATGCAATAGGAATATGTCATTTTCAATAGCTATTTCTGCAAATTCCTTGATTTCCTCTTCAGTGTAAGAGCTTCCAAGTGGATTTAACGGATCGATTAAGAGAATGACTCTGGTGTTCTCATCCATATTTTCCCTTACTAATTTTGGAGTTAACTTATAGTTGTTTTCTTCACTGTAAATCTTGACTTGTCTTACTTCATTTGCAAATCTGCTTGCAAAGTTATCAATAATGAGATATCCTGGATCTGGTGTGATAACATTGTCCTCAGGAGATAAAACCGCATTCATGGCTAAGTATAATGATTCGGTTGCACCGGCGTTAACATATATACTTAAGTCTTCCAAGTCCAAATCTTTTAAAATCAAAGATTGCAGTTCTGTAAAACCTTCTGGAGGTGGGTACTTGCAGTATTCGTCACTTCCAATGCAGTCAATCATTGCCTTGTGTACATCATCGTTGTGACCAATATGCAATTCATTTGTATTCTGACCCATCCAAATCATTTCTTTATCCTTAAAAACAGCTTCAAAAAAGTGGTTTGCAGATTCATAACCATCTGGAATAATCTTAGCTGCTTTTGCATATTTCTTCTTTTGGATCATCTTATCACAAATCCTATATCTTAATTAAAAATTTAAAAATAATTTTATAAATAATAATTTTATCAGTATCAGTTTTTAAAAAAATTAAACTGATTATGTTTTCAAATAAACATACAACATTATATTATCTATTAAAAGTAACATATAAAATTATTTATAAAAACAAGAAAAAATAGTTTAGTTTTTAAAAAAATGATTAATAATTAATAAATAAAATAAAAAAAGTAATAAAGAAAGACTAGTGGAAGGATGAAAAAATCAAAATAGTAAAAAAATAAAAAAAATAAAAAAAGGAACTGAATTATTCAATTCCATTATTAGTGATCAAGAAGTGAACAGCCAATCCTTCTCTTTTTGATTTATGCCTTTTTAAAAGAGCTATTCTTTGATTGGTTCCTTCTTCACGTTTGAGTTCAATGATGATTTTGCTTCTGTATTGGATAATTGTTCCACCAACAGGAGAGAAATCCTCTTCGCTTTCCTCATCAAATGAAGCATAGATTTGGTTTGTAACAAGAACAGCGAGATCATGATTGATTGCAAGTGCAGAAAGCATTTGCATCTGTTTTCCTAAAAGATGTGATTTTGTACTATCATCTTCCACTCTGAATAGCGCTACAGCTGAATCCAATATTATGAGTTCAACATCTGCACTGTTGGAAGATATCCATGATTCAATAAGCCCAAGATCCTCTTCCTGTTCCTTGAATGAAGTAGGTTCAAATACAATGATATTCTTTGCAACAGTATCAAAATCCTCTCTTGAGATTTGTCTAATCCTATCAACGGATATCCCACCTTCAGTATCAATGTAAACTACTTTTTTTCCTCTTTTAGCTACACCAATAGCTATATTTAGACAAATATTGGTTTTACCTACACCTGGAGGACCATATATCTGTGTAATTGTCCTTTTTTCAATTCCTCCATCCAATAATTCATCTAAAGGAGAGTTAGTGGAAATCTTTTCCTGATTGCTCATATTTGATAATATTTTCATGTCTTTCCCTTCATAATAATAAAATAATTTTATAATTAAATTTAATAATTTTATTAACTAATAATTTTTAATAATAACTGATAATTAATTTCATTCAGTAAACATAATATTTAATTAGATATATTTAAAGTTAATTTTTTTAGCGATTTCATTTTACAAGTTAATTCAAATTGCATAATCCAATTGTAAAAATGACATTTATCTAAATCAGTTTCTCCAAATCATCTTTTATTGAATCCATATCATTGGAATCAAATCCGTTTCTAAGCAAAGTTGGTTTGGATGAGCTTAAGTCAATTACAGTAGATGGCTTTGCCTTTCCCAAATCACCAACATCAATAACCAAATCAATATCATTTCCAATCTGCTTTAGAATATCCTGAGGATTGGATAATGTGCATTCATTTGTAATGTTTGCACTTGTGGTTGTTATTGGAAAGAGACTTGCAAGCAATCTGGCAATCTTATAATCCGGAATTCTTACTCCAACTTTAGAACTTGCACTGACATATGGAGACACAATCTTTTTCTTGTTTAGAATAAAGGTAAATGGTCCTGGGAGCCACTTATCGACAATAGCTCTTGAATCTTTATTTAAGTCTGCAATCAATTCCAAGCTATTTGTATCTTGAACCAATACAGACAATGGCTTTGATTGTTCTCTTTTTTTAATTTCATAGATTTTCTTAACTGCATCATTATTGAAAATATTTGCTCCCAATCCATAAACGGTATCTGTAGGATAGAGAATGATTCCCCCATCCGCCATAATGTCAATGGCTTCACCGATTAGATCCATATCTGGATTTTCGCTACTCATTTTAAATATTTTCATAATAATACACCACAATCAATACACAAAATAGATTTATACAATTTTAAAACTATTATTTTTTAACTTCAATTTTAAACTTTACTGAGATAATCTAATTAAATATATATTAGTTAATCAATATAATAAAATTATGCTTAATAGTTTACGACCATATCTTACAAAATTTTTAGAACCCTTAGCTAGTCGATTGAATATTAATCCAAATATTGTAACTGTGATTTCTCCATTTTTGGCAATCATCTCAGCTATTTTCTTTGCTAGTGGAAATCTGATAGGAGGAGCAATATTTATCCTTCTCAGTGGATTTTTAGATGTTGTTGATGGAGCAGTTGCAAGATATCATGACAGGGCAAGCCCATTTGGAGCATTCCTGGATTCAACAATGGATCGTTTTGCAGATGCAATAATATTCATTGGAATAATATTTGGAGGATATTGTCACTGGTTTGTAGGTGTTTTAGCTATTCATTCAGCAATTACAGTCAGTTATGTAAGAGCAAGAGCGGAATCCCAAGGGGTTGAGTGCAATATAGGAATAGCTGAACGTGCAGTCAGAATGATAATCTTAATGTTAGGTGCAGTGATTGCAGCAATATTCCATTCAAACGTAATATTTACATATTTCATTTACATACTTGTAATCCTTTCATACTTCACAGTTGGCCAAAGAATATTCCATGTATGGAAAGAATTGAATGGACCTAAAAAATATAGGCAAAAAAGATTAAGATAAAATTTTTCTATATTAATATTTTAAAAAATAAATTTAAAAATAAATTTTAAAAAAATAAAAATTAGAATTGTTCGGAGCATATGAAATGAAAGATCTTGAAAGTGAAGAGAAAATTGCAATTGATATTGCAAAACTTGAGAGAAACTTGAAACAAGTTGAAGACATCAAGTTCAAAGGAAAAGAGAAAGAAGTTTTTGATAGGGCCATCGATTATTGGAATGACTCAAAATATTACCTTGAGAAAAAAGACACAAGAACTGCTTTTGGTTGTATTGAATATAGCCACGGTTTACTCGATGCACTAAGAATGATTCATGGATTAATTTAATTAAATATTCGATTGATTAAATGATAAGTTTATATCGTAAACTATAAAATAATTAAAGTTTGTATCTAAAATATTTATCAAATTGAAATTTCAAAAATTTGAATGATTTTTTGATTGAAATTTTAGAAAATTTACAAGAAAATGAAAAAAATTATTCATAAATATACAAACTATTTGATATAATAAAAACTAAAAATTTAAATACTTTCAACAATAAATATTTATTCAACATAATAAGAACAATTTTTAATTTTAAAAATTGTAAATGAGGATAAAAATTTTAAAAATTAAATTTAAAAAATATTTGGATTAAAAATGGGAGATGTCTATTATGACAGATATTGATGTTACTGAAATTAGAATTATCTTAGAGGATCTCACTGAAGAACAATTAATTAATATCTTGGAAAAAAACGGTTACACTAATAAAGGTAAAAAAAATGTATTGATTAGAGAAATCATGACTAAAATTTCTCATGATATTGTTATCCAAGAATTAGATGAACTTGGTGCAATATAATCAAAACTTTTTTTATTTTTTTACTTCTTTCTTTTACAAATTCACTACTTTTTTATATTTTATTACTTACAATTATCTAATCACTTTTTTACTGATTTTTAGCATAAAAATAAATAATTTATTGAATAAAATTTTTAATATGATTCTAAAAACAGAACGGCTTATCCTAAGACCATGGAAGGAAAGTGATGCAGAATGCCTATACCATTTTGCAAAGAATCCTAAAATTGGACCTATTGCAGGTTGGCCCACACATAAAAGCGTTGATGAAAGCTTGGAAATTATAAAAACTGTTTTTTCTAAAAGGGAAACTTATGCAATAACAATTGATGACAATGCAATAGGATGTGTAGGACTTCTATTCTATCCAAACACCAATCACTACTGGGGAGATGAAGGAGTTGAATTGGGCTATTGGATTGGAGAGGAATATTGGGGCCAAGGATTAGTGGCTGAAGCATGTAAAGAACTTATCAGACATGCTTTTGAAGATTTGAAGATTAGTAAAATCCATGCAAGCTGCAGATATGAAAACCACCAATCAAAAAGAGTCTTGGAAAAATTGGGATTCAAGTATTATTGTGATATGAAAAACACAGATCTTTTAGGAAATGAAACACGAGAAATGGCTATGTTTTTAGAAAAACAAGAAAAATAATTTAAAAGATACTAAAAATAGTGAAAAATTAAAAAAGAAAAATGTTAAATAAAGAGTTTACATGCCCATAGCAATAAAAGAAAGGAACCATATTACTATAGAAAGCCCAATAATTAACTTTCCATGTTTTTTAGCATCCTCTTCATCACGAGTAATTAAGTAGATACCAAAAATAACTCCGAATAAGGGTATTAAGATTGCACATATATAACCTAAAATCTTAGAAATAGTATGAGAGTTCTCAGATTGAACATTAGGAATGGGATTTTGAGTTGCTTGTGTGTTGGAATTGGAATTTGAATTCAGTTCAGCACTTACATTTCCAAAATCATATCCGCAGTTATGACAGTATTTACTTCCTTCTTTTCTTTCTGCTCCACAACTTGGACAAAAAGTCATAATTTTCCCCCTACATTAAATTGTTTTAATATAATAAAACTAATAAAAATTAAATAAAAAAAGAAAAAGAGATAGATGATTTAGTCATCATCCATGTCTTCGAATCTAGGTTCTAATTTTTCCATTACGCCAGGTAAAGAAGTGTATTCCATTTCTTCAGCTGGTAATCGGTGTGGTTCGAATGGACCATGTCTTCTGATGTAAGAAGCAATGTTTGCGGATTGTCTTCTGGTTTCATCAAATGCAGGGTCATCGAATAAGTCTACAGGTCCGATTAATTTAGCATCAGTTACTTGGAAACCTAAACCTACAACTCTAGGAGGTCCGTCGAATCTGATTGGGTTAGCTTCTTCTTGGCTGGTAGGCATCATAGGACCATTGTGGGATCCTCTCATCCATCCACTTACCATGTGTGGGAATGCAAATGGTTCTACACATTCACCGTTTGCAGGGAATCCTGATTGAGCCCTTACAATAGCTACAGGGTCATCTTTACCTACATATTCACCAGCTAACATGTTCAATTTGTCAGTACTTACTGCAGCTGCGATTTCACCGTTTTTCTTGAATACTCTTTTAATTACGTATCTGCCGGTAGAACCGATTAAAGCAAGTAAGTCGTACATTTCTTCAGGACAGTCTAAAATTACTTTTTTGTGTTCCATTACATCGAACACTTCAAAACTGAATCCATCGTGTAAGCTTGGGTCAATTACAAGACCAGCAGTGTTGAATGGATCTGCAAAGATTCTAAAGATAGGTAAGTTGAAAGCACCTGGTTCGGTTTTGTCCATACAGTAAACAATTACAGGGTCACTTCCTCTTTCTTTGAATTCCATTTCTGCACAACCTGGACCCATACCTTTTACGTTTCCAGAGAAAGTGTCAGTTAATAAGTCTTGACCTGCACCATATAATTTTAAGTCTCTTGCGATTTCAGTTGCTTGAAGGAAAGCATCATATGCAGTTTTGTGAACTTCTTCGTTTAATTCACCGTTTCTGTGAGTCATGATTAAATCAATGTCGTCACCACAACGGGTTATATAATAATCTTCAAGAATACCAGTTTCTAAAGCACCAGATAATACTTCATCACATTTTTCCATTAATGCAGGATGTGATACACAGTGTCCAGAAACACTTCCAATATCCGCTTTGATTACACTAACAGTAGTTTTCATCTTAAAACACCTCAGTAATAAAAATTTACTATTTTTAACCATTTTAGTTAAATAGCAGTACATATTTAGCTTTAATTCATAATATAAGAACAATAATTAACTATTATAGCAATTAACTATTAAAAAATAATTATTCATTAATAACTAATCGTTATAATAATTAATTACTTGAATTAATAGCTAATATAAAATAATTAAATTATTAATCAAACTAAATACTTTCAAATAACTGGAAATTAAAAATAATTTCTTAAGTTATTTAATATACATTATTATTTTTGATTTATATTATATATAATAATTATGATTTAAAAAAAAGAGTTTTATAAATAAATTTAAAAAATTAATAAAAAAATAAAAAATTATTTTGGAATCAAAAATTGTTTCTATAATATGATATTATCCATATTGCAATTATTGAAACCAAACAGGCAATTACTATAGCCAATGGATAAACAAAATAACCGATTACCATACCCATAATAACAAGAACAATTGTTGTTATGAATGGCTTATTGTCTGCCAATGCCAATTGCAATGCAATGTTTGCCTTATCTGAATTTTTCAAAGCATTTGCTGTGATGATTGATGAAAAAGCAACTAGAATGAAATCCAAACCATATAAAAAGCAAGGCACAAATGAATTAGGATTCAATGCAACGAATGTAGTCAAATATGGAATTAGTGACAAGAAGAATAATGCTAGCCCAATTGACCAAATTACCTTCGGATTAATCTTATTGACAATATTGAATAGGTTATTGTTATAATTCCAGAAATTAAAACAGACAATGAAACTTACTGCATAGACTATAAACTCAAATTTAATGTCAAAAAATGCATCCCAAGACCCATTTGCCACCATAGGGATCTCAAGCACAATAATTGTAATTATAATGGCAATGATTGCATCAATAAACGCTTCAAATCTATCAGTGCTACCATCATCTGGCCTTCTAAGCCTTGAAAATATTAACCAGCAGATAAGAGAAATCAAAACGCAAATATAGATTCCAGGAGTGTAGATTGTATAAGTGAGAATAAAACCCAAAACCATAATCGCTATTGGAATGTAACTGTAAACGCTTCTAAAATTATTTTGGCATAAGCCACAGCTATAAGGATTAGCTCTATATATTGCATAAATAGATAGGATATACAACAGATCTATTGCAAGAAAATCAATTCCAAACATTGTTTCTGCAGCAACTGAATTAACGTTAAATGCCATCCATGATGCAAAATAAGGGAGAAGAGAAATTGCAAATATCTGAAGCGCATATATAATTACAACTTTGTTGTCAATCTCTTCAACGACCTGAAACAGATTATGGTTATCATACCAAATGATAAATATTACTAAAAAACAGATTGCATAAGTGATAAATCTAGCATTCAATGCTAAAACAGCACCAAATGTAGGAGATACAGGTTGTGTTAATTTCAACACTAAAACTGTTATGATAATCGCTAGAATCGCATCAAAAAATGTTTCAAATCTGTTTGTATTCATGATTATACCTTTGTATTTTTTAATAAATAAATTCCACTAATAAAGCTCCAAATAATTAGGGTATAAACAGATAATCTTTCAAATACTGGCATGTAAATGCTTTGCATATTAAAGAACATTATCCAAAATGCAATTAATCCAATGACCCCTAAGACTAAAGTTATCTTTTGATAGGTTTCAAACTTATCCATAGATCTTGATATGCTGATGAGTAATATGTTACCTCCAAGAATAGCCATTATGGCACCTAAGCTATGATAACCATCAGTTACAGGGTTTCCTGCATGAATAAATGCTACAATTATTACTCCAATAGCTGCAATTAGTGTTAAAATATAAAAAACAGCCTTGTTTTTTATTATAAAATCTTTGAATTTATAGAAATTGCCAAATATGAAAGTCAAACCAATTATAACAAATGCAGAATTCATTAAAAAGGATAATGGAGAATTAGCATTAGGAATCCCTAACTCTGAAATTGTATAGAACAGATAAGTGTTTATCAAAGTGTCATTAAAAGAAAATGCACTGATTGCCTCAGCTATCAAGTAGTATAAACTGCCTAAAATAAAAACTATTCCTGCAATTTTAGATTTCATTTTTTTATCTCCAAACATAACATAAAATAAAACATTGAATAATTAATTAATGTTCAATAGTTTCAAAAGCCTTTTTAAGTTCCTCTTCTTGATTTATGGCTTCTTTAATTTCTTTCACCAATTCCAAATCCGCCTTAGTTTCAGGATATTTCGGAACTGCCTTACAGCCCCCATCATCTCTTTTAGAGATTTCAAAGGTTCCAATCTTTTCAGCAATTCTTGTAATCTCCACCTTATCAAGACCAATAAGTGGACTTAAAACAGGAACATCAAGATCCTCTCTTGTAGCAAGGATGTTTGGGAGGGTTTGAGAAGCCACTTGACCTAAACTGCTTCCATCAATTACCGCTTCAGCATGCATTTTCTTGGCAAGTTTTCCTGCAAGCTTATACATTCCTGATTTGCATAATACACAAGTCATCTTATCTGGGGCATCTGATTTGCAGGTAGAGAGATAATCTCCATATTTGACTACCCTTCTCTTAATAGGTGCACCACTTGCATAAAGATTTAACTGATCTATCAAATCATTGAAGTTCTTAAGTGCCTCCGGGGTTGTATAAGGGTCATTATCACAGAATAATGCAATTACTTGACAGCCTCTTTTCATCATTAAATAGGTAGCTACAGGAGAATCTATACCGCTTGAAACAAGTGCAACAACCTTTCCTTGAGTTCCAAGAGGCAATCCTCCAGGACCTGGAATTTTCTCATGAAAAATATAAGTGTCATTATCCCTTACTTCAAGATAGATAGTTAGTTCAGGATTTGTCAAATCAACAGGAGATGAATATTTTTTCACTACTACTGCACCTGCAAATGCTGCCATTTCCTGTGATGAGAATTCATGATTTCCCACTCTTCTGCAACTGATTGCAAATTTAGTATTTTCATCTAAAAGCCCTTCATCATGGAGCTTTTCTGCATATGAAGAAACGGATTCTTCTATATCCTCAAAAGTGGATTTTGTTGTAACAACTGGAGAGTAAGATACAATACCAAATATTCTCTCAAGCTTTTCAATTGCATCATTAAAATCCTTTGGAGAAATATATATTCTTGCTTGTCTTACTTTAACTTCTGCATCAATTGATGCTCTTATATTATTTGCTAAACGATTTTCAAATCTTTTTCTAACCCCGTCACTTTTTAAAGCCAATTCACCATAACGGGCAATGATTAAATCATGTTTCATAAAATACCTCAATAATTAAAAATTTCATAAAATACACTGAAATAAAGAATAATTCGTAAAATATGATAGGTTAGTCAATAAAATATTTTCTCTTATTATATCTTTATCTTTCTATATATTTAATTTATAGTTTATAAATATAACGATTGTTATAAAAATAATCAAAAAAATAAAATAAAAAATAATTAAAGAATTAATTAATTTTTATTTAAAAGTTCAATTGCCAAATCTAAAGCTTCTGGCATTTTATCTGCATTTGGACCAGCCCCTTGAGCTAAGTTAGGACGGCCACCACCGCCACCTCCAAGCAAGGAAGCTGCTTCCTTAATGATAGCATTAACTTGAATTCCACAGTCCTTAGTAGCTGCTCCAACAATCTTACCTTCATTATTACCGATGAAGACAACATCTGCCTTATCATTGTCAGTGAAATCAGTAGCGATCTTTTGAAGCTCTTTGATATCCCCATCAATGATTTCCTTTAGAACTTTCAATCCATTGATTTCAATTGCATTATCCGCTAAGGTGCTGACTTTCAAGTTAGCAATTTCCTTTTGCAATTTAGCGATTTCATTCTTTTGAGCTTTCCATTCGCTAAAGAACCTATCACAGGTTTTAGGCAATTGCTCATTGGTTACACTAAATATGCCTGCACTTTCCCTTAGGATTTCCTTATCCTCTTGGATTGAATCAATAGCTGCAAGCCCTGCTGAGAAATCAATTCTTTCCACACCATCTTGAACCCTTTCAGTCTTATTGATCTTAATTGGACCGACTTCACCGGTTCTGTCAAGGTGAGTACCTGCACAAGCCTGTACATCAATTCCAGGAATCTTTACAACTCTAATTTGAGATCCTGGAACCACACCACCTTGGTATAAGGTGAATCCATATTCCTTCTCTGCATCATCACGGCTTAACCAATTGATATCCAAATCAATATTCATCATCACATATTCATTTGCCAATTTTTCAATTTCATTAAGCTCTTCCTGTGTGATACGTTTGTAATGGGATAAGTCTATACGTGAACGTGCAAGACCTTTTTGTGCACCTGCTTGCCAAATGTGTTGGCCTAAAACTTTTCTTGCAGCTGCAATTACCAAGTGAGTACCTGTGTGATGTCTTGCTAAAGTTATTCTTCTGTTCCAGTTGATAGCCATATGGACCTCGGTTCCAATATATCCTTTAAGATCAGCAAGTAGGCTTTCCTTATCACCATCTTTAGGAACAGCAATGTGATGCAAGACTATGTTATTCAATTTTTCAGCATAAGTGACTTCATAGATTTTACCATCAATGGACATTATACCAATATCTGATGGTTGACCTCCTCCTTCAGGGTAGAAGATTGTCCTATCAAGGATAACATTAACTGTATCTCCTTTTTCAATGACTTCAATGATCTTGCCGTCAGATTCCTTTTGATAAATGTCCTTGTAGAAGTCAAGTTCAGTTTCAGGAACATCAATATCCAAAGTCTCTTTTTTAGCAACCTTATCCTCTTCATGCATATCTGCAACAATTGTGAAGAAGTTATCTGGTACAAAGACTTCAAAGTCCTTATCTCCGCTTGCCATTTCTTCAACGGTTTCAGGAGGCATACCTTGAGCATCGTATAAGTCTATTAATGTTTCTAAAGGCATGGAAGTTTTTCCTTCTTTCTTAAGACGTTTGATTGTTCTTTTAACAGTCTTCTTACCTTTTTCAATGGTTTTAGCATATCTTTCCTCTTCAAGATTGATAATATTCATGATGTGCTCTTGAGATTCATCGATTTCAGGATAGAATTTTCTTAAGAAATCCAATTGAATTTCCATTATATCAGATAATGATTCCTCCATCTTCAACTCTTTCATGAAACGGATGGTTCTTCTTAAGACAAGCCTTGCAAGATAACCTTCCTTTACATTTGATGGAATGATTCCATCAGCTAACATGAATGCCAAACATCTTGTATGGTCTGCAATGATATAAATAGCTTCCATAGGTTCTGCATTTTTCAAGTATTCCTCAAGAGTAATGTCTAAACTGTCTGCTACTTGTTGACGGAGCTCTCTGATATCACCAATATCCTCAATATCCATCATACCAGCAATTTCTGCATTCCTAGCCAATATATCCTCATTGACTTCAACATTGGTTATTTCCTTAAGCTTGTCCACTACAGGAGCAAAACATGCATCATAAGCAGTAGGAGTCCCTTGTGAAATCCATGCGATTCTTTCCAAACCATAACCTGTATCCACCACTTTAATTGGAATCTCTTCCCTTTCCCCATTTTCAAGGGTTTTGTATTGCATGAAAACGAGTGTAGCAAGCTCTACACCACGACAGCACACTTCATAGCATGGACCTTCGTTACCTCCACCTTTCCACCAGGATTTGATGAAAGTTATCTCTTCGGTATTGATTCCAATTGACTTGAAGAACTCATGACAAAGGCGAATTGTTTCATCTTCCCAGTAGATGAAGTTATCCGGCTTATTTATTACAGTATGTGAACCCATGGTAAAGCAAGTCATGTGCCTTCCGGTTCTTCCTACATTGTCTACATCATTAAGACGGATAGAAGGCTGTTCAACTTCAAGAGGATTGGCTGGAGGTTCAACTAAACCAGAGGTAATCCATGGTTGGAAACAAAATATTGAAGCTCCTACTAAAAATACATCATCTCTCCATCTTTTAGCTAAAGTAGGATAACGAGGTATAGGAGTGTGGCCTTCATCTTTTAAGAAATTTCTAAAAGTTTCCTGAATTTCATATAAATCATATGGCTTGTCAGTTGCAGGATTTCCGATAAATCCATATTCATCACATGGAGCATCCCCACAAGTGTCTCTATCAACTTGAGAGTAAAACTCATTGCCACATGTTTTACAGATTTGTTTTTTATATCCTAAATCTTCAAATATTTTAAGCATAATAATCAGTTTTAATCCTTGTTTTTTAAAAATATTTTTTGTTTTAATAAGTTAATTGCATTATTAATGTATTAGTTTAATAAATAGTTGAATATTTATTTCATAATAAAATTATATATGTTTTTAATCTATTAAATAGTTTGTATAAAAATAGAAATCAATGAAAAAAATTTTAATAAAAATTAAAAAAATAAAAAATATAATAAAAAAATTTAAATAAAAAATAAAAAGAAAAAGAGTTCAAACAAATTAAAAATTAATAAATGAATTCCAAAATCTCCATTTCAGTTTGGATTCTTTGATTTTCTGGAGAGATAGTCGCCACCCCATCACCGGATTGCTTGCCATATGATCCAAATTGGGCATGATTTCCACCATCAATAACATACTCTGTTAAATTATAATCCATCAATTCCTTGGATTTGTCATATGTTTCCTTATTTAATGTCTTATCATTTGAACCGTAAATTGACAGAACAGACATATTTCCCAAATCATCTACTGGATAAGATGCAAGAAGTATCAATCCACTGATCTTATCCTTATGATTAATCGCATAGGAAGAAGCTGCAACCCCTCCTAAGGAATGTCCTGAAATGTACCATTCATCATAAGAATACTTGCCATCACCTATAATAGCATCTGCACTATCAGCACCTAAAAATGCTAAATTACATGGCATTTCAACAATAAAGCAATCAACTCCATCATTGGCCAACTCCATAAACAAAGGAAGATAAGAGACATATTCAATCTTAGCACCTGGATAAAAGATCAATGCACTATCATTTCCCGGACCATCCAAGAATAATCCATTTTCCACTTTTTCAACTGATACATTCTCTGTTCCATTTAAGTAGGCATTCACGCTGGCGTCTGCATGAGAATAATCATTTACATACCATACGCTTAAGCATGCCATGATTATTATCAAAGCCAAAACAATGTATAAAGCCATTTTAATTTTTTTATTCATATCAATCAGTTCTTAAAATAATCTAAATAAAAACATAACAGTGAAAATAATTCCAATCAACATGATTGCCAATTGGATGTATGCATGCTTCCTGATACTCGGATCTTTGCTGTTTAACATGAATCCTGGGAAAAATAATCCTATGAATCCTATAAATCCATATGAGCCCAAGAAGAAGCTAAGGATGAAACTGCCCCAACCGAATAGAATAGCTATAATATAACCTATAATTATTAGTTTTTTGCTATCAAAAGATGGAAAATCATCTAAATTATTCAATTCACTAGTTAAGTCATCAATTGATTCTGTAAAGTTCAAAGGACTTCCACAATCATGACAAAACTTATAGTCATCGGGATTTTCACACCCGCAAATTGGACATTTCATATTTTCCCCTAAATCCTTCAGAATGTTTGCTTTCCACTGCTCTCATATAGGTATACAGTTTTTGTGTCAAGAATGTCTCCATTGCTATCATATAATGAGATGTGTGCTTCATCAGGATAGTAATCAAATGCGCTTGCACTTGCAACCTTGACATAACCGTCACCGCTTACTGTCTTGGTTACAACTTTTCCTTGATTTAGTGCATCTCCATTATTGAGATATAATACACTGATTTTTATTTTCTCACCAGCATGTTCAGAACCTACATAAACAGTACAATGTGTCTTATCTGACGCCGAACTTCCTGTTGAGAAACTACCTCTATAAATTTGTGGAGAGTTCTCTTGAGTAGCTTGAGCGCTTGTTTCAGAACTGGAAACATTTTCAACAGAACCTGAATTTAATGATGCAGAATCTGAAAGAGCATCAGAATCACTATCATTTGCATTGTTATTTGAAAGCATTACCATAGCCCCTGCAATCAGAAGTGCACAAATAACAATGGTTAAACAGATTATAATTAGGTTCTTATTATCTGATTTTGAATTTGAATTAATATTAGAATTACTTGAATTTGAATTATCATTTACTCTAGCAGATGGATCAATCCCAGTATTTACATAATTGTCTTTAATTGGCCTATTTGCATTTAATGAATGACCACAATTCTTGCAGAACTTTGCGGAATCTGCATTTTCCGCTCCACAATCAGGACAAAATACCACAATTACACCTCCCTATTTACTAAGTAATACTTTATTCATATAAGCATATATAGATTTTGAAAAAAAGTTTATAGGGATGTGGCAATTAAAAACAATGAAAAAATGTTTTAAAAAAATGTTTAAAAAAAGTATAGAAAAAAAATAATGGTTAAATGATAAATTGTTTAAAAAAAGTATAGTAAAAAAAATAGTTAAATAATATACGAACATTAAAAATTGTTTAAAAAAAAGAAAAAATAAAGGATAGAAAAGAATCTATCCGAATAAAGCACCTAAACCAGCGGTTGCTGCTGCAGCTGCTTGTTCTTCGTCTTCTTCTTCTTCCTCTTCTTCTTCCTCTTCTTCTGCTGCTGCTTCAGCTGCAGGAGCTGCTGCTGCAGGAGCTGCTGCCATAGCGGTAGTTTCCATAGCTTCTTCAATATCAACATCTTCTAATGCTGCGATTAAAGCTTTTACTCTGGATTCATCTACATCAGCGCCAGCTGCTTCTAAGATTTTAGTTACATTTTCTTCATTAATATCTTGTTCTGTGGTGTGCAAAATCATTGCCGCATAAATATATTCCATGTTATCACCGTTTTTTGTTATAATAATTTATTTTTTAGAAATCCAATACATATTAGTTTTTTATATTGAATCTTGTGTTTTTTTTAAATTAAAAAGTATAAATTTTAAATTTTATCTAACCGAACAAAGCACCTAATCCAAGTGCTGCAGTTTCTTCACTTTTATCTTCTTCTTCCTCTTCTTCAACTTCCTCTTCTTCTGCTGCTTCTTCAACGACAGGAGCTGCTACTGCAACATTTGCTAATTTATTAGCAATTTCGTCATCGATAGCGTCAGAAGATAATTCACCAGCTAATGCTAACATCTTAGCGTTTGCAAGTGCAATTAACATATCAGAAGTTTTGTCTGTAGGAATAGCTGCTTCGATAGCAACATTGTATGCTTTGGTATGAGCAGTACTGATAATAGTTGAAATAGTTTGGCTAGTTGGGAAAGCACTAAATACAGATAAGTTAAATGCTTTGGTAAATGCAGTTTGAATATCTGCAATAGTTTCTTCTTCGTCAATAGCTAATACGTCTGCTTTAAAGATAGAACCGTCTTCATATACAGCTTTAAGATCCATACCTACTTCCATAGGTTTGATATCCATTCTGGTTAAAGCAGCTGCTACTTGTTTAGAAACTTCTTCTCCAGCTTCTACTACAACAGTATCTTTAGAAACTACAATTTTTCCTTTGTCGATTTTAGCAGGTACACCTATTTGTTGTAAGTCCCCAAGGAACGGACCTGGTGGGAATCCAGTGTCTCCAGCAGGTACAACAATATCATCAGGAGCAGTTGCGCCAGCTTTTGCAGGAGCAGATGTTTTACTGTCTTCTAATATTTTGTACAATCTGAAAGGATTCATGTCAGTACATACAAGTGCAGGTTGACCTTCCATAAAATCAGAAAGCCCAGTAATGTTAGCTTTCTCATTATCACAATCTTCTAAAGCTAATTTCATAAGGTTAATTTTAGATAATCTGATAGTTGCTTTTCCTGCGAGAGTTTTTCTCATTTCTTGTAATTGTCTAGCAGGAATGTTTAATAAGTTAACAACACCTACAACTTCTGCAGATTCGATTAAACCTTTAAGTTCATTAACTTCTTCTTTTTTCCATTCAGCAACGTGAGCCATCTTAGATCACCCTCACTACTGAACCCATTGTCGCTTTAATATACATGGATTTTATTTGGTTTCTTCCTTTTTCTAAATTGCGGTCTAATACTGCAAGAACAGCTTCAATATTTTCAGCTAACTTCTCGTCATCCATATCTTGAGTTCCAACTAAGATTTGAATAGAAGGTTGTTGTTTAACACCTACTTTAATGGTAGCTTGAGTTCTTTCAAGCAATGGTTCAATTCTTGCACTAGCTGGTACCGGTTTAGGCATCTTATTACGAGGTCCTAAAATACGACCTAAGAATCTACCTACAAGTGGCATCATATCAGCTTGTGCGATAAATGAATCGACAGAATTAACTACTTTTTTAGCAGCTTTAATGTCTTTACCAAATTCTTGTAAATCTTCTTTGGAAATCACGACATCTACACCAGCGTTTTTAGCAGCAAGAGCTAATTCCCCATCAGCAATGACTCCGATTTTGATCTCTTTGCCACGGCCATTAGGAAGAGCTACTTCTTCGCTAAATCTGTTTTCTGGTTTTCTGACATCTAAATCCTTGAGGTTAATGATAACATCAATGGATTGAGTGAAGTTTCTCGGCTTAGCTTGTTCTTTTGCCTCCTTCACCGCATCAATAATCTCTTGTGTCATATATATCCTCCATGAACTTTGTTCATTTGGAATTTTTACGAGAAATCTTAAAATTAAATAAAATCTTTAAAAAGCATTTATAAAATCTTTAGATTCCTTTTAATATATCAATTAAAACCATATTACCCTAGAACAAGTAGGACAATACAATTTTAATATCATTTACATTTAAGTGAATAAATATTATCTATTTATCATAATTAGCTGTTGATATTAAATTAAGAAGATAGATTAAGAAAGTTATAAACATAAATTTTAATAATCTAATTTATAATTAAATTCAATCATGCAAATTAATCACTTAAATAAATAATATATTAAGTATAATATTTTGAATTAAATTTTAATTGAATTTTAAGCATAAGTAAGTATCTTACTAGAATAGCAAATCTATTCTACTAAAATGTCATCGTACTCTCCAGCATCAACTGCTTTTTGAGCATCTCTAGGATCTTTACCATCAACGGTAATACCCATACTTACACAAGTACCCATAATTTCTTTGGTTGCTGCTTTGTAATCATTTGCGAGTAATGAATCGAATTTCATTCTTGCAATTTTGAATGCTTGCTCTACAGATAAATCTGCTGCAACTTCAGCACCAGGTTCATGAGCACCTTTTTCAATGCTAAGTTCATCCATAATAAGTGCAGTTGTTGGAGGAGTACCAATCTCAATTTCAAATTCTTTAGTGCTGCTGTCAATAGTGATTATTACAGGTACTTTCATACCAGCGAAATCAGCACTTTTTTTATTGATCTCTTCAACTACTTGCATCATATTAACACCGAAAGGTCCAATTGCAGGGCCTAATGGTGGTCCAGGAGTAGCTGTTCCACCTTCGAGAAGAACTTCAACTGTATCTTTAGCCATTAGTCAGCCTCCTTTTTAATAATTCTAATTTGATCAGCTTTAACAGTAACAGGAATAGGAACTGCTGCTTCAATTAACTCGAGAACTACTTCTTCACGAGATTCATCTAAACGAACAACTTTAGATTTTTCGCCTTTGAAAGGACCTGAAACAAGTTCAACAATACTTCCTTTTTGTATTGAAGAAATGATAGGTTGTGGTTTCAAGAATTTTTTAACTTCTTCCAAGGTTATTTGACTGTTTGCATCTATAGTTCCATCTTTTTTGGCACCTACAATACCTCTTAAATGACGAACCTTCATATCTGGGTTCTTCATATCAAGGTTAGTTGCAGATTCGACTATAATATAACCTTTTAATGATTCCGGCACCACGATTGATTTAATATCTACTCCCGGCTTGTCCGCTTTCATCGCTAAAAGTCTTGCAACATTTCTTTCTTGACCTGCTGATGTTTTAAGAGCAAATATGGAATTTTTATTATCTTCCATCTAAATTCACCTATAATTAATATTTATAATTTAATAATTTATAATAAATTTATAGATTAAATTGAGTTATACAAATAAAATTTAATTATTTCCCTTAATTTAAATATCCATATAGAAGCACTTTCTTTCAATTCCAATCTATTTTTGTAAAATTACAAAACAGCAGCAATTATTTGAATTTTGATAAAACTAACAAAATTAAATAATTTATAGATTAAAATCTACAATTTAAATTTAAGAAAATATGAATTTTAAAGTAAAATAAATAAAATTAGATTCATATAATAAAAATATATATATTATTTATAATATATAAATGTTTCAATTTTTGTACTTTCCAAAAGAAAAAAATTACAAAAATAAGAATCTTAATAACTGGAGCCAGTTATTAAAAAAAAATGATTAAAAAATAGCTAATTAATTTTATAAAAAAATTATAAAAATATGGAAATTTTTGAAATTTTAGAAATTATAATAAAATAAAAATCTAAAATTATAATCCTAATAATTGGCCTAATAAAACAATGACAAAACCAATTACTCCAATAATTGCAATGCCTATTGCAGTAACTTTGGAAAAATTAAAGTATTCTTCACGATCTGGTTTTCTAGCTACTTTTAATACTCTTTTACTTTGCTTTATAAAATCACTAGTAGTTTCCTTAATATTCATAGAAAATCCCTACATAAAAGTTAAATTAATCGAAATCTTAATTAAAACTAATTTAACTTTGATTTAATTTAATCTTAATTTATAATAATATTATATGTTTTATTTTATTACATTAATAAAGTTTTGCATGAAAATATTAAAAAATCATGATAAAAATTTAAAAAAAATAGCAAAAATAAAATTGTAAAAAATTAAAAAAATTTAAAATTAATCTAAAAAAAGAAAAAAAGAGTTTCACTCATAAGAGTGAAAAGAATTTTGGTCCAGGTTTTGCGCTCCGTAGGAGCGGAAAAGCTGGGATTTAGAATATGCCATCTAAGAACTCATCTAAAGGGTCTGCAGGAGCATCATCAGTTTGTCCTAAAGCAGTTCCTTCAAACTCATCATCGATGTCTATTTCTTCGAAATCATCGTTTTTAGGTTCGATGGTATATTGGGATTTTACACCAGAAACAACAATGGTAGTTCTTATCATGTTTTGTAAGTCTTCATCGATTTGAGCTCCCCAAATGATGTTAGCTTCTGGATCTAATCTGTCACCGACAATTTGAACGATTTTTTCAGCTTCATTCAAGGTTAAGTCAGAACTACCTGAAATGTTAATTAAAGCGCCTTTAGCATTGGAAATGTCAATGTCTAATAATGGGCTGCTTAATGCTTCATGTACAGATTCAATAGCTCTGTCACCAGATTCAGATTCACCCATACCAATCATAGCCATACCGGAACCTTTCATGATTGAGCTGATATCAGCGAAGTCCAGACTAATGAGTCCAGGTTTGGTAATGAGTTCGGTAATTCCTTTAACAGCTCTTCCTAAAATTTCATCTGAAGCCATGAAAGCTTTGTTTAAAGGAAGGTTAGGAGCAACTTCTAATAATTTATCATTAGGAATTACAATTACAGTATCTGCATTTTCTTGAAGTTTTTCTAAACCGATTTCTGCATTTTCTCTTCTTTTTACACCTTCAGCAGAGAATGGCATAGTTGCTACAGCAACAGTTAAAGCACCAGCTTTTTTAGCTACTTTGGAAATTACAGGTGCAGAACCTGTACCGGTTCCTCCACCAAGACCGCAAGTAACAAATACCATGTCAGCGCCTTCTAATTCTTCTCTAATGTCTTCTTCACTTTCTTCAGCAGATTCTTCACCAACGGTAGGTTCTCCACCAGCACCGAGACCACCACAGGTTTGTCTGCCTAAAAGTAATTTTTTATCTGCAGTACTGTAGAATAAATCTTGAGCATCAGTATTTACAGTAATAGTTTTTGCACCTTCAATACCAATTTCATTTAATCTGGAAATGGTATTGTTTCCTGCACCACCAGTACCAACTACAATAATGTTAGCACGGCTTCCTTCAATGATTTTTAACAATTCTTCATCTAAATCATCGTTTGATTTTTTAGGAGCAGAATTTTCAATGGTTTCTTCTGATCCTTTAATTGCATCATCTATAAATTTCACGAGTAAACCCCACAAATTTTATTAATTTAAAAATTATTTATAATAAGTATAAATTATTTCCTATTATTTATTAAATATGTTTAAAGTAATATTTAAATGTAAATGAAATATTACCAAAAAATCTACAAAATTTCTAATTTGTATTTATTGATTTTTAAATTTAATTTTTAAATTAGTATTTTTAATAGTATTTTTATTATTAATTTTATACTATATAACCATTACCCATCAATCTTATAATAAATAAAGGAAAAAGTAAGAAAAAAAGTTTTAATAAATTAAAACTAAAATCAAGTCTTATCTTGGCATAGCTATGACTTCATGGAATTTCATGTCAAATACATTAGTCATATTAGCTGCAGTCATGACAACAGCAGTGTCAACTCCATGACCTGTTCCACCAATAGCTATTATCTCTTCACCTACTGGAATCAAACCTGCATCTGCAAGCATGATGGAGATTTCTGCACAAACCTTAAACCCTTGACAGATTGTCCTGTAGGTTGCTGCAATGATTTCTACAGGAGTAACCCCTCCAAATTTTTTGGAAATGCTTTTTCCAACACCACTTAATGCATGTGATCCCATAAATGTTACAATTCCTTCAGCTTCAAGCTTTGCTCTGGTTTCATCATCCATTTGCGCCTTGTTTGCTTCCTTAAAACCTACATGATGGGAACAGTTTACAATAGTTACATCCAAGTCTTTCAATGCTTCATTAAGTTTTAATGCACTTGCACCAGTAGATGATGCAATAGCTACATATTTAATATCAGAGCCTTCCAATCTTTCTTTAACAAGTTCAATAAGTGCATCGGTATTTTCAATACCTGGTTTTTCAAAATAGGTAATTGTTTTTTCCATAATAAAATCTCCTAAAGAAAATTGATAATTAAAAATTATATAAGGTTATACAATAATAATTATATATTTACTAATATAAAATTATACTATTAATTGAATTAATTATTGAGATACCATGACAAATAATCCAAACACAACTAATCCAAGTTATAAAGAAGCAGAAACAGAGAAAGGTCAAAAATATAAGTATGTTGAAATCAGGGGATATAAGGTCATCCCTATTGAAACACATTACATCAAACCTAATGAAAGCATAGACTTTATGATAGAGGACATCTCCAAATTGGCAAATGAAGGAGATTACTTAGTCATTGCAGAAACTCCTATCTCTGTATCTCAAGGAAGATTGGTTGATGAAGCGGACTACACACCATCATTAAAGGCCACATTCTTGGCAACATATTGGAGCAAGTACTTCTGGGGATATGTTCTTGGACCTATTCTTGGAATCAAGGAAAGAACAATTAAAAATTTAAGAAAGCTCCCAGAGGAATCCAAAAGACATAAAGAGGTAGTTTTACAGCTATACGGTTGGAAACATGCATTGAAACCAGCTTCAGAAGCGGGAATCGATTTAAGCAATGCTCCTGGAACATGTGTATCACTCCTTCCAGAAAACCCTGAAAAGGTAGCGAAAGAAATTAGCGAAGAGATAAAAAATAAAACAAGCAACACAATTACAACATTGATCATAGACACAGATGCAACTTATAGAAGAGGAAACAAATACTTCACAGGGCTTCCAATAGCTATTCCTGGAATCGAAGCAGATAAAGGAGTTTTCGGATACACCTTAGGACAGCTTTCTGAAAACTTGGGATCAACTCCATTAGGCTGTTCAAGAGAGATAGATGTTGATGAAGCAATTGAAATAGCAAATGTTGCTGAAGATTATCAAAAGTCATTATCCACTGCAATGGAAACCATCTACAGTGTAAAAGACGTGTTGGATTCCGATACTCATGAAGTCACTGTAGAATCCTTGGATTCAATTATTCATACTCCAGCAGTTCTAATTAGAAAAATAGAATAATTGTTAATAAGATAATGAGAAAATGGTTAATAAGATAATGATTAATCTTTTTTTAAAAATAAAATTTAATAAATTCTAAAAATAGGAAAAATAGTTAAAAATAATAAAAAAATAGAAAATAAGTTAAAAAATAGAAAAATAAGATAAAAAAATGAAAAAATGAAAAAATATAATTATCCTGAAATTATATCTTCAAGAACTTTAATTTCCTCTTTTTTCCTATCAATTTTTTCTTGATTGTCTTCATATTCCAAATCAAGATCACATTCCGGACAAAGGAATTCAACAGTTGAAGCATCCTCAAAGTCAAGACGGTAATGTCCGTTTGGACAAACGAAGAACATATTGTTTTCTTCATATTCCAATTCAGAATTTAATCTTTTAAGCTCAGAACTTGCTAAATTAAATTCTAACTTTTTGTACTCATTTTCATTGAATCTCCAATCGTAAGTGTACCATTGGGTTTCCTTATCCTTATCCCTTTTATAGCTTGCTAAACGCATATCATATAACTTGTAAAGGATTTTTCTTACAATGTTTAACTTACAGTTGGTCTTTTCAGAAATCTCCTCATCTGTTGTGTATCCATTCTTAAGGCAATCAATGATTTCATCAAATGTAAGATACCAGAATTTCTGATTAACTGCTCTTTTTTTAGCTTTTTCCTTTTTAGGCTTTTTAGCTTTAGATTTCTTAGCAGCTTTTTCATCATCTTCGGAAGTCTCTTCAACAGCTTCCTTAACGACTACTTCATCAGACTCCTTATCTTCATTCATGACCTTTTTATCATCATCAGAGGATTCATCTTTGACTTCTTCAGCATTAGCTTCTTCTTTCTTATCCTCTGCCTCTTCATCATTTTCTTCCTTTTTCTCTCCCTTAATTATAGCATTTAAATTATCATTTAATGTTTTTAAGGTTTGTTGGGAATATGTTTTTTTAGTTTCCAAAAGAAGAGATTCATTTTCTTCAATGAATTGGTCTACAATTTCCAAATCCAATTTGACTTTTTTAGCTATCTCTTCATGGCTAAGCTTTCCAGATCTAAAGTGTTTAATGATTTTTATACAAACCTCGTTTACTTTTACATTGTATACGAAGTTATTTGTTTCAAGCAATTTAAGAATATCTTTAACTGTTTTAATATCTATTTTAGTTTTTCTAGCAATAGCCTTATCATCACATAATCTGCTCTTAGGCCATTCTTTAAGACATCCGATAACATCTACAGCTTCTTCGAATTCAAAAATTTCCGGATATAAATTTTGAATAATTGGATCTCTTAACATAATAATAGTCTTCCTTATAAATATTTAAATTTTAAATCAAAACTAAATTAAAAAATTACTTAATGGTTAATATTATAGTAAATGATTTAATAAATTACATTATGTTTATATTTATATACACACTATATTATAAATTTAATGTTTTTATATAAAAAATAGCAAAAAATAAATAAAAAATTAAAAAAATAAAAAAAAGTTAGAAGAATTATAACATTGAAACCTTTAAGACACCTTCCACTTTAATGAATTCATTTAAAAGTTCACCAGGAATTGGATCTTCTGTAATGATTGTCAAAACAGGGTTTGTATTCAATTGGGTGTCTCCTGCTTGCTCATGATCCAAGCCACTTCAGCTAAAACACCATCGCTTTTTTCACCAGCTTCTATTTCGATAACCCCTAAATTCAAGCTTTTTGCAATGTTTTTTATCAAGGTTCCTGCTGGAATGATATTTGAAAATATTTCATATAATCCTTCATCAGCAATAATGACATCAACAGTGGATTTAATTACTCTACGATCAACATTTGCAGCAGCAGCCAATGCAGAGTCACTTATCTTTAAATCGCCACAATATATCTTACCATCTTCACTTATTCTTAATCCTAACTCAAACATTTTCTGAGCTACAGCCATTCTTGCAGGATATTTGCTAAATTTTAAGTTTAAACTTTCCCACATGGTATCACCAAGATTTTTCTCTAATAATATATTGTACTTTCAAGTATATAAATGTATAATAATACATAAAAATGTACATTGAAAATAGTTTTGATAAGATTAGCATTATGAAAAATAAAGAATATCTAAAAAAAGAAACTGAAAAAAGAATCGGAAAAAAATTGGAAAAGAATTGAAAAAAGAGCCTTAAAAAAAGACGATAGAATTGACAGTAAGTGTATTGAAAAAATAAGTAAAATTAGAAGTAGGCTAGCTGGGATTCGAACCCAGGACCTCACGGTTATCAGCCGTGCGCGCTGACCAGGCTGTGCCACTAGCCTATTAACAAATACAAGTATTATTAACTATATGTTATCTAATATATAAATCTTTTGTTGAAAAAGATTTTGAATATAACTGAAATCTTTAAAATTCAAAGAAAATTAAGAAAATTTCAATAAAAAAATAGAGTAATTAAGTTTAAAAAACTTAATTATCTTTGTTAAGCATCTCATTAAGAGAGTCAGCCATTACGTGACCTTCAATGATGAGTTTAACTTTATCGATTCCTTCAACTTTTAAAGCTTCAGCTTTAGCTTGAGCAGCAATACGGGTAACACTCATACAACCTGGGTTTGTAGGTTTAATTACGATCTCAGCAGTTGAACCTTCAATTGCAATAGATTGTACAATACCCATTTCTACAATACTTACGCCCATGTGAGGGTCGTTTACTACAGAAACTGCATCTTTTACAGCAAGTGCTAATTCTTCAGACATGTTATCTCCTCAATATTTTTTTAAATAAATGTTTTTTAATAATTTTTTAATTAAATTAGTGATAAGAATAAAATTTAAAATTTTATTTCCTAACAAAAAGTTAATAATATAACTATTGTTTTAATTATATTTAAACTTATCAATAATAATAAAAATATGTATATAAATATTAAATAAATATAACTTAATTTATTTAAATATTTTATTTTATTTTTTATTTTATTATTTTATTTTCATTATTTTATTTTATTATTTTACTTTTTTTCAAGTAAATGAAAGAAAGAATAATTAGTTTTTCTTTCTGTGTCTGATCTTTACTCCAATACCATTTCTTAACTCAGTCATTTCACGACCAGTCAAGACAGCTTTTCCAACACCAACGACTTCATCATTTCTAACGACAACGACTTCGTCCTTTGGAAGAATGCTTGGATCTGCATTAACAATTCCTGGAGCGAACAATGAGTTTGTCTTTAGGTCAAAGTCTATTTCAACCACATGAATGCCAAGTTCAGCAAGTCTTCTTCCACCTTCAAGGTTAAGGGTGTATAAGCCAACATCCCTATTGAGAAGAGCCACTGTCTTTCCATTGGAATAAAGGGTTCTATGATACCTTCCTTTAGCAACAACATCATCAGTGATCATTGCTTCAGCTTCCGCACCAAACTGATATTTAGCAACAGATCTGAGCTCATTCAACACCCTATCCCTATGTTTTGTTTTAGGATATTTCTTAAGCTCTTCCCTTAAGTTGAAAATGGATTGCGGAGAGGTAGGTCTGCCACTGTCACATACATAAGTACAGTTATCCAAATACTCACGACAAACCTCTTCGTAACCTCCTTCAACATTTGCGATTACAGGCTTGTCTCCAACATAATCCCTAAGTAGCTCTCCAGCTAACCTTATCTCATCATCATTCCAATCACCTGAAACAGCCACATCATAGGATTGGATTGGGAAGGTGTTTTCCAATTCCCTTGGACATATTCCAAATGGAGAAGTTACGATTACTTCCTGATAACCTTTGGTAGCCCTTCTGAACTTTTGGTGAGACTGAGAATTTGAGTATGGCTTTTTCATACTGCATGGAAGTGCTACTACAACATCCCCTAAAGGTTCCATCATAGCCATCCTCTCTCTCCATCTGACTACTTCAGGCCTATATAATGACTCATCACTTGAACAAATAACTTTCATTCTTTTCCTCGTGTAAAATTATAAAATTAAAAATAGATAAAAAATCGACATTTTAATATTAATATCAATTTAATATATAAACTTCATTAATAAAATAGTTTTTTTAAGAAATTTATAAATTACTCAAATCTTAAGACAAGCTCTTCATGTATCTTCTTGATTTTTTCTATTGATGGATGATTTTCACCTAATTTCCTTTTCCACTTTTCAATAGTGAACTCAACATCCACCTCATCAGCACCATTGAATAGATTATCTGCATGGGAAACTATCTTTTCCTCCAATATTTGAGGAGTGTAATCCTTTATAGGCAATCCTAACTGCCTTGCATCATCTTCAGTGAGGCCAGTTCCGATATGCCTTTCAACAATATTGATTATCTCTTGAGGATATCCCCTTTCCTTAAGTATCTGAGCGCCAATCACTGCATGTTCAATGGAATTGGTTTTGGATCTGCCAACATCATGCAATAATCCGCCAACCCTTACAAGTTCCATATCCACATCATCAAAATTGGATGCAATTTCACATGCCTTTCTTGAAACTCCCTTGGAATGCTCAATTACCCATTCAGGGCAATTCAATTCCTTCAGTAATCTTATTTCCTCATCCATATAATCACGATTTAAGATAAAAATCCTTTAAAAATCAATTAAAAATAGTAAAGAAATTAGTTTAAAAACTTTATAAACATTAAAATCAATTAAATATCGATTGTCAAATAAAATTAAAAAATAGAAAGAAAATGAAAAAGACTATAACATGTCTTTCATCATTTTTTCACGTTCTTTGTCTTCTTCTTCTAACATTTCCAATAATTCATCCCAGGATTCTAAAGATTCTTTTGCAGCTTCTTCAGATAATTTTTCAATTGCATATCCTGCATGAATCAATACATAATCACCAATTTCCACATCTGGAAGAAGATCCAATTTTGCGTTTTGTCTTACTCCTCCAAAGTCTGCAGCGCAAATGTTAGATTCAGTGTCAATTTCTACAATTTTAGCTGGTGCAGCAATACACATTAGCAACATCTCCTTTTATTTATTTAAATGAATTGATTAATTTAAAATCTTAAATTAAAATCACTTATATTTGATATTTTAATTATTAGTTTTTAGATTATATAAATATTTTTATTTTATCAAACTAATTTCCAAAAAATAAGTGAAAGTATTAAAAAATTCATAAAAATCCAATATAAGACAAATAAAATTCAAACCATGAAAAAAATTGAAACAAAAAACAAAAATCAAGGAACATGAAATTTAAATGCAATCCTTTTATTTTTTAGAAAATAATTAGTTTTTGATAAAATAGTTTGAAGTATTACTAAAAAGTTTATATATAATAAAGAATATAAATTACTTTATCAATATAACTTTAATAAAAGTAAACTTAATTTAACTTTATTAAAATATCAAATTATATTGATATTAATTTGGAGGAAATTATTTATGCATATTATGGAAGGATATTTACCATTAACATGGTGTATTGTATGGTTCGTCATATCATTCATCATCGTTGCATTTGGTATTTATCAAATTAAAAAAATCGTAGATGAAACCCCTGAATCCAAAGCATTACTTGCTGTAAGTGGAGCATTCATGTTCATCTTATCATCTTTAAAATTACCTTCTGTTACTGGAAGTTGTTCTCACCCTTGTGGTAACGGATTAGGTGCAGCATTATTCGGCCCTGCTGTAACTGCTGTACTCGCAACTATCGTACTTATTTTCCAAGCTTTATTACTCGCACACGGTGGATTAACCACTTTAGGTGCAAACATTTTCTCAATGGGTATTGTAGGTCCATTCATCGCTTGGTTAGTATACAAAGGTTTAACTAAAGCTAATATCTCATCAACCATTGCAATCTTCTTTGCAGCATTCTTAGGTGACTTATTAACTTACGTAGCTACTTCATTCCAATTAGCTTTCGCATTCCCTGCACCTACTTTCGGCGCAGCATTAACTGCTTTCTTAACTATCTTTGCAGTAACCCAAGTACCATTAGCTATTGGTGAAGGTATCTTAACCGTAATCATATGGGACAGATTAAAAGCTTACAAACCAAAATTATTAGACAAATTAGGTGCATTAGCTCCTAATGAAGCATAAGGTGATTAACATGAAAACATCAACATTAATTATTTTAGCAGTAATCTGTGCAATTATCTTCATTGCACCATTAGCAATGTACAATGGTCATGGGGAAGATGATGGATACTTTGGTGGTTCTGACGATGCAGCAAGTGAACAAATTGAAGCAACTCACTTTGAACCATGGTTTTCATCAATTTGGGAACCACCTAGTGGTGAAATAGAAAGTTTATTATTCGCTCTTCAAGCAGCTATAGGAGCAATCATTATCGGTTACTTCTTCGGTTACTGGAGAGGACAAGGTAAAGAAGAATAAATCTTCTTTATCCATTTTTTCTTTTTTTAGAGATTTTTTAAAAAACAAAAATCTTAAAAATTTTTTAAATTGACGAATTTTTAGTGATTTTATGAAATTTGATATGGATTATATTGCTCACAATAATGAATTAAGTGAAACAAACCCCTATTTAAAGTTGTTTTTAACAGCAATATTATTGATAGTTACTTTAGCATTGGATAATCTATATTTTGATGTCTTTATTTTCATTTTATTCTCCATCATAATACTTGGAGTAGCAAAAATCAGCATAAGATCCTATTTGAAATTTTTAACAATACCTATGGCATTTCTTGTCATAACATGTCTATTCTTAATATTCTTCTTTGGAAATGGAGAAGTCATCTATGAAACAGGAATATTCGGCATTGTAGTTACTGATGACTCATGGCATTATGGGTTATACACATTCTTTAGAGTATTAGGATGTTTCCCTTTATTAGGTTTTCTTGCATTGACAACACCAATTTCAAAGATTTTCCATTGTTTGGATACCTTGAAAGTACCAAAAATCATTACTGAAATCGGGCTTTTAATGTACAATACAATATTCATATTCCTAAATGAAATCGATACAATGCAAAAAGCACAGAAAACAAGAATGGGATATCATTCTTATATGAATTCAATGAAATGCTTAGCAGATTTAATAAGTAATATCTTTTTAAGATCATTAGATAAAAGTGAAACATTACAACATAGTTTAGATTCAAGAGGTTATTACGGAGAACTTCCGGTTTATGTACCGCCAAAGGAGGAATAAAATGTTAGAAGTGAAAAATATCAAATATTCTTATACTAAGGATTATCAAGCACTTAAAGGAGTTAGCTTAAAAGTTGAGAAAGGAGAAATGGTTGCTCTTTTGGGAAAAAACGGTGCTGGAAAATCTACTTTGTTCCTTCATTTGAATGGTATCTATGAACCTGATGAAGGTCAAGTTTTCATCGATGGCGAAGAATTGAAGTATGATAAAAAATCTTTGCTAAAATTTAGACAGAAAGTTGGAATCGTATTCCAAAACCCTGATGACCACCCTTTAAACTTGAAGTTACCTATGGAAGAGGTTCAAAAAAGGGTTACTGAAAGTTTAGCTCGTGTAGGAATGAGCGGTTTCGAGAAAAAGGCACCTCATCATTTAAGTGGAGGTCAAAAGAAGAGAGTTGCTATTGCAGGAATTCTTGCAATGAAACCGGAAATCATGGTTTTAGACGAACCAACTGCAGGATTAGACCCTCAAGGTGTAAGAGGTTTGAGCAAATTATTGAAGGAACTTAATGAAGAGGGAATCACAATCATCATTTCAACTCACGAAGTTGACTTGGTTCCGAATTATGCAAAAAAAGTGTTCGTTATGGTTGACGGATTATTGGTTGCGGAAGGAACACCTAAAGAGATTTTTGCACAACCTGAAATTCTTGATAAGGCAAACTTGGAAGTGCCTATTGTTACAGAGCTTTTCCAAAATCTTGAAAAAGAAGGATTTGACATGAACAACGATTATCCTTTAACAATTGATGAAGCTAAAGAGAAGTTCTTGGAATTATTAAATAAAAACTAATTCTTAAAACTAATTTTTTTTAAATCATAAAATTATTCATAACTTAATACAATAAAGTATTACTTTCAGAAGAGATTAATAATACTTTTCACTATTTTTACATAAAATTATTTTTATTAGAACAATTATCACTCATTTGAAACAGCTATTTTTAAAAATAATTAATAAATTTTTATAATAAAATAAACATACTAAAATTAATTAATTTATTAATTTATTAATTTTAATAATTAGTACTGACTTAATAAAACCAAATAATTTAAAAAAAATCAAGGGATAGCATGGAAGAAATAAAAAAATTTAAAAACATTGTTATTGGAGCAGGCCCTGCTGGAAGACTTGGATCATTCGAACTTGGCAAATTGGGAGAGGAAACCTTGCTTATTGAAAAGAAATACATTGCAGGAACCTGTCTTAATGAAGGATGCATGGTTGTATGTGCGCTTACTGACATTAGCCGTTTCATAAGAAACTTCAAAAGATTCACTGAAATCGGATTCATCGATGGAAACATAAGCTTGGATTATAAATCTGCATGTGACAACATTAAAAAGACTCAACTCATGCTCCGCAGACTTAACCAGGAAGAAAATGAAAGCGTGAACAATAATGTCATCTATGGTGAAGCGAGTGTGGAAATAAGTGATGATGATAAAATCATAGTTAAGGTGAAATTGGACAATGACAATGAGCTTCAAAGAGAAAATGTGAAAAATGAGGATTGCAAGATATATGAAGCGGAAAATCTTTTGATAGCTACTGGTGCAAGACCATTTATTCCAAATATCGATGGAGTAAAATATGCTTTAACAAGTAGCGATGTGCTTTCCTTAGAGGAAGTTCCAAGCAAATTAAATATAGTTGGTGGAGGGATTATTGCTACAGAATTGTCAAACCTATTCTCAAGCTTTGGAAGTGAAGTGAAAATCATTGCAAGAAGTGAAATCCTAAAGGATTTGGAACCGGAAATCAAATCTTATGTAGTTAACAAACTCATTGATGAAGTGGATATCCATGAAAACACCAATGTTTTGGAAATCACTGAAAACTCCATCATAACAGACAAGGGAGAGTTTGAAGGAAAAACATTGATAGCCACTGGAAGAGTTCCAAATTCAGAAATAGTTGCTGACATAGTGGACTTGAACGAGGATGGGTCAATTAAGGTAAATGAATTCTTCCAAACCTCAAATCCAAACATCTATGCTGCAGGAGACGTTACAGGAGGAATCACCCTCACTCCTTATGCAAGAAAAGAAGGGATTTCAGCAGCAAGAAGCATGGCAGGATACTTGAATAAGTTTGATGATATAAACGTTCCACAGTCATTGACATTGGATTTGGATGTGAGCTTCACTCAAAAAGCATCAAAATCTGATGAGGATAGCGACAATGTTGAAGATGTCATAATTCCTGGTCTTGGAGGCCCACATGCATTCTGGAGAATCTTAAGAGGAGAAACTGGACTTACAAAGATTTCACTCAATACTGAAACAGAAGAGATAGTGAGAGCAAGTCAAATATCTCCATCATCAATTGATGATACGGCATATCTTGCATTCCTAATGAATATGGGAATTACAAAAGAGGATTTCGATGATTTCTTGGAAGTCCATCCATCTACAGATGCTTATTATAAAATCTTAAAAATCATGTGAATAGAAATATAAATAGAAATAGAAATAATAATATAAAAATATAAAATTAGTATAAAAATTAAAGTTGATAAGATAATCTATCTTATCAATGCTTCTTTTTTTAAAAAATAGTTTAAAGAAAATTAATAAAAAATAATAAAAATTTTTAATCTTATTTTACCCAATTGACAAAAATATCCTTACGTGGGTTTGGTTCATTTGGTTCAACTTTATAACCTAAAGCAACACCATACAATGGAGTGTATCCTTCAGGAATGTGAAGCTTTTTCAAGTTTTCTTCAACACTGAAGTAAATAGCTACAAGACCTAACCAACAGGACCCGATATCCAATCCTTCTGCTGCAAGAAGCATGTTTTCAATAGCTGCTGAACAGTCTGCCTGCATATTGGTTGCATCTGATTTAGCGGAAACAAATACAACAGTTGGAGCATTGTGCATAACATTAACACCAGATTCAGCAATTGCTTCAAGGAATTCATCACCGGAATTGGATAATATCTTGAGTACAGAATCATTTATATCTGCAAGGGTTTCCTTGTTTTGAACTACAGTGAAATGCCATGGAGCTTCTCCTCTTGCAGTAGGAGCCATAATAGCTGCTTCTAAAATTTGTTCAATTTGTTCATCTTCAATCTGTTCATCTTTGTAAGCTCTTACGCTTCTACGATTTTTAATGACTTCAAAAATATCACTCATAAAATCACCATAATAAATATAAAAAATTAATTTAAAATTTGATTAAATACTTGATTAAATATTTGATTTTTATAATTTACTAGAACTTTACGATTAACTTAACTTTCTTAAATCAGTCGGTTTTGTCCTAACATCCTTTTCAATTACTCTTTCAAGATTAGGGGAATGTGGATTGTAAAGCAATCTTCTAAATCCGAGGGGAATTAATAAATTATCTGTTACAACTTGCTGACGCTCACCAAGAATGATCTTTCTGAATAAATCACCTAAACCTCCACCAGTTAAGACATCCATAAACAAATCACCGAAAGTTGGATTGTTTATATGCAATTTATTAATAAGGAATCTAGATAACTTTCTTCTTCTAATGTATGCAATCAATGCAGTGGTTACAATGAACAATATTAATGTTCCTACAAATCCTCCAAGAATGTAAAATCCTATTCCCAAAGCTAAAGCGAAGGTATGGTTTCCCACTTCACCTAACATGATTTTTCCGGAATAGTCTAAAGGAGCATAAGCAATACATGTTACTAAAGTCAACAATGGAACATAATATGCAGGAATCTGTGCAACAGGGGCTGCACCTATAATGAGAGTTGCAAGAATTGTAAAGAAGCTCATTATAATAACTACGCTTACTGCGGATCCAGGTTGCATATCTGCAATGTTCATAGGCTGAATCATTAAAGCAACTAAAATAGAAGAAATGCCCATAAGAGGATAACCTAATCCGATAACGCATAACATACCTATTCCTCTGGCAAGCTGACCTATTTCAATAGGCAAGTTAGCGATTCTTCTTCTACCTATCACATCATCAACTAGAGCACATAATCCCATCACTAGAACAAGATTGTTAAATCCTGCAGGCAAGAATAGGCTAATTACAATAAATGGAATTATACCAATCCCACGAGGAGTGCCTCCGCGTACAGGTTCATATAGATTTCCCATATAACCTCTTTTACCTAAGAAACGGAATATTATATTCAATGCCCCAGTTCCTAAAAATGTTGCAATAAATACAAATAATAATTCTAAAAACATGTTTAAAATCCTTTAATTTTTTAATGTAATATTAATATTTTTATAATTTTTATTATATATAATATTAAGTTTTAGAATAATTAATAAATAAGTCTAAAATAGATAAGTCTAAATATAATATTAAGTTTTAAAATAATTAATAATTAAGTCTAAAAATAGTTGTTAAAAATAATAAATTAATTAATGGAATACCTTAAGGTAGCAGCCATTCCACCTAATCCTTCAAGCTGTTTTCCACCTTCGTGCTGGCTACTTATGACTAAGACTTCACCAGACATGTTTTCAACCATATCCATGGATTCCTCAAGGTCTTCACTTCTGATTAGATTATCCAAAACCAATAGCTTTTCAATAGCTCCCAAATTGATAGCCTCTTTCACTTGCTTTTTACCATAAACAACCAAATTAGAAGATTTTGCTATTTCCTGAAGGATTTCATTTATAGCTGAAATTTCAAATGCAACCCTATTCTCTGCAGCCAATTTTTCAACGGTTCCCTTCTTAAGAACCTCGTTGATGCCCACTCTTCCACCTGAACCGGTTGCTTCAACTATGGACTTTTTAGCCAAATCCTTATGCTTCAACTCAAGATACTTTAAGAAATCATTTTTAAAGAATCCGGGACCCGCCAAGACTATGGTTTGGATATTGTCAAACTTGAGGATATAATCCACAATCTTTTGATAGAATTTTTCAATATTCTTAGCCCTGTTCTTATCAACTATCCTTTTTCCGGAAACATTTCCCATAACTGGCCCATAATATTCAATTCCAAATTGTCTCATCAAACCAAAGTCTGCAACATCATCTTCCAATACAACAATGATTGCAGATAATTTCTTGGAAGCTTCAATAGCTTGCTTGATTCTCTTTAATGCATATCCGGACCAATGTTCCTTAAATATTTTGATTGGAGTGTTCAGTTTTGCTTCAATTGTATGGTGAGATCCGAGAGGAATCAGGTCTTCAGGACCTTTAATGATTGAACCGATTATCCTAAGCTTTCCAGTGAATATGTGAAAGCTTACATCCTCCACTGAAACACCTAAAGTAAAGGTCTTCTTAACCCCCCTATCACTTCTTAACTTATCTCCAGTATTGTCCTGAATCCTTCTTGTTGTCTTAGAGTATACAGTATCCCCCTCAGCAATTATGTGAGATAAATGCCATAAGTCATCTAAAGTTTCAGGAAGAAGTTCGATAATTCCTTTCTTTCTATCTTGATAAGTTATTTTCATGAATAAACCTCAATTAAAGCATAAAAAATTTTAAATTTAGTGATAATTCCAAATAGAATTAATCAAAAACATATCAAAAATTATAAAAAACTCAATATTTATATAATTATTATAAAACAATATAAAATATGATTATTGATAATATATAAAATTAAGTAATTTTTAAATAAGGTTTTTTAAATAAGGTTTTCAAAAATAATTTTTAAATAAGATTTTCAAAAATAATAATTATCAAAATCAATTTAAATGATTTTTATCAATTTCTAAAACAAAACTAATAGAGCTAATAAAATGAAAATTGGAATTATTGGAGGAACACGAGGTTTAGGAAGAACCATTGCATGGTATATGAAAGACTTTAACTTCGATGTTACAATTACAGGAAGAGATTCCATTGTCGGTAAGCAAGTCAGCGAAGAACTTGGAATAAAATATAGCGACAATAATAAGAAGATTGTTCAAGATAGCGACATCGTGATTATTTCCGTCCCTATTTCAAGCACTGAATCTGTTATAGAGGAATTGGGACCATTCATGAAAGAAGGTTCCTTAATGCTTGATGTAACTTCAGTGAAAGAAGGACCTAGCCTCAAAATGAAGGAATGCATTGGAGAAGGAGTTGAATTCATCCCTACTCACCCAGTCTTTGGTCCAAGAACCACTGATTTGAAAGGGCAGATTATAGTTCTTACACCAATTGAAAAGGGAGAATGGTATCCTAAAATCTACAAGTTCCTTGAAGACAAGGGAATGAGAATAGTGGAAACAACTCCAGAGCATCATGATGACATGATGGGAATTGTACAGGTCTTAACCCACTTTTCATACATCTCTACAGCTTCAGCTATTGAAAAGCTTCAAGTTGATATAAAGGATACTGAAAACTATGAAAGTCCAATTTACAATCTAATGATTGATACAATAGCCAGGATAGTATCTCAAAATCCTTATCTCACTTACTCTATCCAACATGAGAATAAACGTGGAGAAAAAATCAGACAAGCTCTTTTTGATTCCATAAGCGAATTGAAGGAAGCATTGACAAATGAGGATGAGGAAGAGTTTGTTGAAATCGCTCTTAAAGCAACAAGACATATGGGGGACATTCAAGCGGCTTTAGGTAGAAGTGACAAGGCAATAAATGCCCTTACCCAAGAATATAATATATTAATGCAATCCATTGGGCAGGAAGTGGGACTTAAGCATATTTATTCAGATAAAATCCATGTTGGAAAAATCAAGGAAATTGGTATTGATTTCGTATATTTGGAAGATGAAAACGGCAAGGTCAAAAAGCTAAAGATATCCAATGCTGAAATGCTGGATGAAGAGGAACTCTTCAATTGGAAGGTCAAGAATCAGAAAATACACACAAGAGACCTTAGTGCACTCTTCAGGAGAAAATCAAATCCCCACATCATCAAAGATGCTTTAAAAAGAATTGATGATGTTGTTGATGTGGAAATAATTGACATCTACAAAGGTGAACCTATAAAAGAAGATGAAATCAGTTACACCTTTTCAATTCAATCATTAAGCAAAGAATCCATTGAAGAATGTGAAAAACTTATAAAAGGATTTGGCGGAATCACAAGATAATTATTAATTTTATTTTTCATGACACTGCGAACATTTAACTAAACAGAATAAGCAAAATAATGAAACTGAGGTTAAACCATGAAGATGATTAAGCAAACATTGGGTTTGAATGTAGATGATTCAAAATATTACATCAAACTGATTATAGAAGCTATTTTAATAGGTTTATTCTCAGGATTGGTTGTATCATTATACAGATTCGGATTGGACAATAGCGAAAACATCCTATTTTCCACATTAAAATACATTCAAGGAGACTTCCTATTAACAATTGCATGGTTTGCAATACTTGCACTAATGGGATTCATCACTGCACTTCTAATGAAATGGGATCCAGATAGCTTAGGGAGCGGAATACCTATAGTGATGGGTGAAGTTAAGGGATACTTTGATGTATGCTGGTGGAAAACATTGATTGCAAAGTTTCTTGGAGGAACCCTTACATCCCTTGGAGGTCTTTCCTTGGGAAGAGAAGGGCCATCTGTACAGTTAGGAGCAATGGCTGCAAAAGGTGTTTCAAAATACTTGCCAAACAGCAAGACAGATGAAAAACGTCTTTTGGTATGTGGAAGCGGAGCTGGGCTTGCAGCAACATTCAGTGCCCCACTTGCAGGATTCATTTTCACCTTAGAGGAAATCAATAAGGGATTTGACAGATCCATCGTTATTGTAGGGTTGGTTTCAGCAGTTGTAGCTGACCTGGTATCAAAAATATTCTTTGGACAAAGCCCAATATTCCCATTCACATCATTGAATCTTCCTTTAAAATACTTCTACCTTTTGATTATTTTAGGAATTATCGTTGGAATCTTAGGATACATATATAATGTGGGAATGATTAAGGCTTCTGAAATGTGGGAAAGATTGAGTTTTCTTCCATTGGAAGTTAAATATGTCATTGTATTTCTCATAACAGGAGCGGTTGGTCTAATTTTACCTAATGTGCTTGGTGGAGGATACTCCATGATGCATTTAATAGAATATACCTTGCCTCCATTATCTGTTTTAATCGTCCTTTTAATTGGAAAATACCTGCTTTTAATATTCTGTTTCGGTTCAAGTGCCCCTGGAGGAATATTCTACCCAGTTCTTGTTATTGGAGCATATATCGGTGCAATATTCAGTGCAATTGTCATTCCAATTTTTGGATTGAATCCAATGATTGCATATAAGTTCATCATGATTTCAATGGCTGCAATGTTTGCAAGTTCTGTCAGAACTCCAATAACTGCAGTTGTATTGATTGCTGAGATGACTGGAGTTACAAACTCTCTTGTTGCAATGATTGTTGTGACAATACTTGCATATATAATTCCAACAATCCTTGGAAATGAACCAATCTATGAAACATTGCTTATGAGACTATTGAAGAAGAATAAGGGAATTGACTTCGATAAGACAAAAAGCGTATTGGAAGAGTATGTTGTTCCAATGGACTGCGCTTTGATAGGGACAAAAATCTGGGAGCTTCCTATCCCAAAATCCGCGATGGTTGTATCTGTTGTAAGAAGCGGAAATACATTGATTCCAGATGAGGATTTGAAATTGAAATATGCTGATGAATTGTTCATCATTATGAATCAGAACACATACCCTGAGGATAACCAGAAAATAGAATCCTTGATTTACAACAACTGGAAAGAGGAATAACTCTTATTTTTTATTCAAATTAAAAAAAAAAAAAGTAAAATGGTGACTAATATGAGAATAGCTGTTGCTTCAACTAATGGAGAAAATGTAGATTTGCACTTTGGAAAAGCAAAATCATTATATGTTTATGAATACGATGAGGAAGAGGATAAATTCAACTTTATAGAGCAAAGAAATGTTGAAATTGAAGCAGATATGAAACATCAAAATCCAAAGATCATTGAAGCCATTGGAGATTGTGAAGTGGCAATATGTGAGCAATTCGGCCCTAAAGCAGCAATCTATGCAGAAGATGCTGGATTGAAATTGGTAAAGGATGAAGGAACCGTTGAAGAGGTTTTAAGAAAATACATAGACCATGTGAATTTCATGAAAAACATTAAAATCTAAAACTTTAACTGGTGTAAAAATGTCAAAAAAAGTCTATTTGAAACCAAGGGCAATGATGTATCCCTCTCCTGCAGTAATTGCTTCCGCTTATGATGAAGATGGAAAAGCAGATGCATGTACACTTGCATTTGCTGCAATGTGCAGCCATCAACCTCCGGCAGTGATGATTGCAATCAATTCAACAGCTAAACGAAAAACACTTAAAAGCATATTGGAAAAAGGGGAGTTTGTTTTAGGTTTTCCAACAGTAGATCAAGTTGCAGAGACAGATTACATTGGAATGGCATCAGGATACGATGTGGATAAACTTGAAAAGGTAGGTTTCACCACCACTAAAGCTAAAGAGGTAAACGCACCTATCATAAATGAAATGAAAGTATCTGTTGAATGCAAAGTCATGAACATTGTTGAAGTAGGTAGCCATACTCAGATTACTGGAGAGATTGTAAACATTCAAGCAGATGAAGATGTTTTAGGCAAAAAAGGAAAAGTTGATTTAAAATTGCTTAATCCAATAGTCTACGATGATGTTTTATATGACTACCTTGAAGTTGGAGACAAAATAGCTGATGCATTCAATGTTGGAGTTAAGTTTAGAAAATAAATTAAAAAGAAATTAAGAGGAAAATTAAAAAAATAAAAAATTCAGTTAAAATAAAAATTAAAGGTAAAGATTAAAAATAGAAATTTAAATTCTTATTAAAAAAAATAAAAATTAAAGATGAAAGAACTATTTTTCAGCCCCTTGAAGGGCAATAGGAACATATTCCTTAAATCTTTCATCATCCAACAAGTCTGTATTTTCCAAAAGATACTTGCTTGTTATCTTATTTATTTTAGACAATTTTATTTGACTGTTGATATAACCTTCTTCTTTAATCAATCTAATGAGACCTTTTCCATATGTCAATGATGGATCTGCAATTCTTTGTCTCATTGAATCTATAAGGGATCTGCTGCCAATACCTAAGGTTCTGCACATGTCATCAATTTCATCAAGAATTCTTAATCCCCATTCTTCCAAGCTGATTTCCTCACCATCTTTAAGCAATTTCATATTAAAGTCATATGCTGCCTCAGCAGCCATTTCCTCATTGTAAAGAGCTTCCTCTTGCCAATTTTCATAGTCTGACTCTTCAGCAATCAATGTATAAATGAGGAATAAATGGAGAAAATCCATATCTTTTTTTATTAAACCACATTTATAAAATGGATTTATGTCTAAAGTTCTCACTTCAAGATATTGAATTCCATCATTTCTTAAAGATGAAAGAACATCACTTGGGTCTTTAGGCTTTAATCTGATTTGAGTGTACAATTCCTTAGCTTGTGATAAGTGACCTTCATCAATGAAAGATTGAACATCTCTTGTAAATTCCTCCACTGAATGATAACTAGGATATAAATGCACTAGATTTTTATATCCACAAGATGCATTCCTGAATGAAGGACCTCTTTCACTATAAACCCCTCCACGATTATCGCTATGCTCCATCAATTTGGTACATTCTGGAGTGAATGTATCGTGAGCTGCAACGGAACAGCCTGTAAGATAGATTATAAGCCAAACATATCGAATGTAATTTCTTGATATTTTCAAATAAAGCATATTCTTGAATTCCTTATAGGAAATCCTTGAATCCTCATCACTCTCAATCTCACTGATATCCAAATTCTCATATAATTTTTCTAAGAGTTCCTCCTTGAATGAAAAGTTAAAATGAATGCCTGAAATCAATTGCTTTCTAAGACCATATTTCTTAGCTAATCCTTTTCTATATTCCATTGACTCTTCTGCCAATTCTCTGCCTTTATATTTTGCAATTGGGATTTCGCTTGAATCTGGGAGTATACAGGGCAATGATTGGAACCATAGGAACTCATCATCATCCAAAGAGCTGTTAACTAAATCAGACATGAAAGAGAAAAATGAAAACGCTTCATCAATTGTATCAAATGTTGGGGTGATGATTTCTATCTGGCTTTCTGAGAAATCTGTTGTAATGTAAGGATTTGATAATTTGTTTCCAAATATTTCAGGGTGTGGGCTAAGTGAAAGCTCTCCATTTTCACGAACTCTTAATCCTTCCCATTCTATACCAAAAGAGCCTTGTTTTAAATCCTCTGAACTTGCATTCTTATGCAATTGAGATAAATTGAATAATCTATCCATTTTATCACACCTTAATATCATAAATCACCGTAATCTTTAATGATTTTTTCCAAACTTATTCCTTCTTTCAATGAATCCAACATCCTTTTTCCGGGATTTGTTCTTTCATCCACATTTCTGTATAATGGTTCTAAAAATATTTCCTCACCAAGATTTCTTTCTTTCAAACCCTCTTTTGCCAAATCTAAAACATCCCTTGCAAGATTATACAAGGAATCTTGATCAATTGAACTTGGAATTTCGGTTTTTATTAATAATTTTCTAAGTTCTGTACTGTTATAACAATCGTGAAATATAGGGGCGTAAAAAAATAGCCTTTCAAGTTCCTTTGTTTTATGTTTTAAGCCTACATGAAAAGCTGCAACAGCCATTGAATCCTTGATAGGTTGAGTGCAAACACTTCTATATTCAATAGTTCCTCTGAATGTTAAATTAATAAATTTAAATGCCCTCAAATATTCAATATCATCTAAAGAAGGTTTAAACTCAATGCCCCTATAAGATCCTTTGCAATAGCATTCCCCTACAATGGAATCGCTATTGAAATAGTCCTTTAAAGGCATGGAAGGGAAATTAATGTAAATTCCATCACGCATTACACAGTAAATGTTTAAGGATTCAAGATATGAAACCAATTCTTTAATATTGTTAAATTCAATATCATACATTCCAATATTATGAGGATTGATTCCATGAGTGCTATACTCCCAGAGGTTATCCCTAAAGCAAACGTAATCCTCATTATCCTCCAAAAGGACTGAATTGGAAAAAATCAATGCTTTGATTGGCTCCAATTTAGAAAACACATTTATGTTTTCAATCAAATCATCATATGGAACATCCAATTGGACTTGAGAAGCACTTGAAAACATGCCATATCCAGGGTAATCATGGAAATACATCAAGGAATCGGAATAATTTTCAGTTGACTTCAAATGATTATAAAGCATCAGGTATCTTTCATTTGGAATTGGAATTTCATTATTGTATTTTCTATAAGGATTTATCCCCATACCGCTTAAGGTATGATTATGCCTTTCGAACTCTTCCTTAATGAAACTGTAATACTTCTCAAATCTTTCATTGATAGTGAATAAGTCCTCTTCCTTGCCCATTGCAAATTCAATATTGTTATAGGAGCAGTCATAACATACAATATCATCGTTTTCACGATTTCTTAAAGCATAGACATTGCCATCATAATCTATGCCTTCAACTTCAAATGAATTAAAATGATTCTTAAATGATTCAGTTACAAGATGAACAATGTCAAAATCCACCGCTTCCTTATTAAGGTTGATTATTGGAATCTCAATCTCAATCCCAATATACTCTTTTTTAGATTTTTTAGTAGATTCCAAAAACATTTGACAGATCTTTTCCTTTATCCTCTCATCTGTAATTGTATCATCTGCCATTTAATCAACTCCAATTCCAATTTAAATTATCCTTTAAAAAAGGACTTTATTTCCATATTTCTAAACTTCTAAATTTCTTTTCTAAATTTTCTAATAAATATTTAATAAATTTCTAATGAATTCTAATAAATCTCAAAAATATCTTCTAAAACATACATAACTTTAAAAACCATAAGAGGGATTACCACACATTTTCCTCTTCAACATCACTATTTAAAGTGCTTGCAAATTTTTCAATGAACATAAGCTGCTCTTCAGTTTCAACATATTCAAATGAATGAGGTTTTGCTTCAAATAGCAATTCACCATTTGAAAAGGAGAGCACAGTATTTAACGGCACTTCATTCCACTCATTTGAATCCAAAGCTTGAGTTGAAAAGAAAATGCTATTTTCAGTTTTCAAATAGCATAATGAATTTCTATAATTTGTGTGAACATACATCTGTTCTCCATCATAGATAATCAGATTTAACTTATTTGATAAAGCCATGAAGCTTATTAAGTCAGAAACTACATCAAATCTCTCCTTTAAGCTTAAAGGCTCACCTTTAAAAGCTTCAAATTTGTTTATTAAATCAACAATAGCTAGAAGAATTCTTTCAGAATCTGTTTCCCCCTCTTCCTCAGTGCTGTACTTACATAAATCAGGACAGTCAAAAACAGTGCCATTATGAATAAGAGTCCATCTTCTACCAGCATTATCTTTTTTAACGAAAGGATGGCAATTATAAAAGTCCTTCACACCAATAGTGCCTAAACGAATGTGTGCTAAAGCATTTTTAGAAACGATAGGATTCAATAGGATATTTCCTAGCATTACACTGCTTCGAGCTTTAACAGGCTCTTTGAATACGCTGAATTTATCTGAATCTAAAATAGCTAATCCCCAACCGTGAGGATGCTCTTCACAATGACTATAGAACTCTTTAAGATAATCATTAAGTTCTTCTTCCTTTGATGAACTAAATCCAAAGATCTCACACATTATTTTTACCTCCTTTCATTTTTTTAATAAAACAAATTCCTAAAGCATTAAAAGTTTTATAACAATTGTTATATTTTTTATATTATTTAAATGTTTTAGTAGCAAACCAGAAAAAATAAGAAAATTTTAAACATTTTCTAGAAATATACTGGAAACATATTGGAATATTGAAATATTTTCAAAAATATATAAAGACATTTAAAAATATCTTAAAGATATATCTAAAAATATTTTAGAGTATAATAGAGATATGTTAAATATAGCTTAAAAAATTAACTAAATGTACTGCTAAATATACTAAAATAATTATCAGATAAAAATTATAATATCAAAAATATTTATATACTATAAAAATCATAACTAACAATAACCTTTATGGGCGGGTTTTAAACTTATTTAAAACTTTTATGATATTATTTTAATTTAAATGGATTGATTCCAGAGCAGGTAAATTATAGATTATAAAAATTATTTAGCTTATAATCAAATTTTATAACTATTTTTGTATCTATTTTTGATATAAGGCCACTTCAGATATCTAAAGTGACATTAGCCCATTAACCTGTGATTTTAATATTATATTTTTTATTTCATCTAATGATTATTCATCATAAGATCAATAAGCATTGGATTTAAAAAAACTTATATCATAGCTAGATTTCTATCCTATTTTATATTATATTTAGTTTAGCCATAGCTATGTTTTATCTTAAATAAAAACAAAATACAATTATTCTAAATAATAATTACGTCAAAAATATAGAGAGGAATGATATAAATGGCAAAGAAACAAAGACGTAGAGTACGTGACACTTGGAAAGAAAAATCTTGGTACACCATTAAAACTCCTGTAGCATTCGGAGACAAAGAAATCGGTACCACCCCTGCAAGAGACCCTGAACTTGTATACGGAAGAACTGTAGAAGTAACCATGAGAGAATTAACCGGTGACTTCTCCAAACAATACATCAAATTACAATTTGAAGTAAATGATGTTAACGGAAACATTGCAAACACTAAATTCACTGGACACAAAACCACTACTGATTACGTAAGAAGTATGATCAGAAGAGGAACCAGTAGAATCGATGCTCCTGTTATCGTAACTACCCAAGATGAACGTAAATTAAAACTCCATGTATTAGCTGTAACTACCAGAAGAGCTAAATCTTCCCAACAAAAATACATGAGAGAAACCATTAACGAGTTAGTTACTAAAGTAGCTTCAGAAAAAACCTTTGATGAACTTGTAGAAAACTCTGTAAACGGTAGATTAGCTTCTGAAATTTACCACAAAGCTAAAAAAATCTATCCTCTTAAAAGAGTGGAAATCATCAAAAGTAAAGTATTAGAATAAATTTTCTAATATTTTATTTCTTTTCTTTTTTTACTATTTTTATTCTTTAAATTTTTTATCAAATTTTTTTAATCATATACTATTTTTAATTCTATTAATTTCGACACTATTACTTTTAACTCCATATTTTTATAAAATAAATTTCTTTTTTGTATACAATTAATTAAAACAATTAGTAAACTATTTAAATAAGTTTGTAAAAGTAATAAATAAAAAATAACATTTAATAAGAATTAGAGACTAAATAATAATTAGAGACTAAATAATAATTAGAGAATAATTATTAAGACTAATAATAATTAGGATTAATAATATTGTTAAATACTAATTTAGACAATTAAAAATTTACTAATACTTAATAAAAGTGATTCTATGCATGAAGCTTTTGTAATAAATTGGGGATATGTCATACTTCTGTTTATTTTAGGTGGAATAAGCTATAAACGAAAAAGCTTAGACTTATTAGGTTCCCTTATAATGATTTTTATGGGAATTACAATCATCTTTTCAGCAGGAGTGCGTTGGTTCATTTTAATCGTATTGTTCTTTGGTTTGAGCATATTCGCTACACGCTTTTCAAAACCATACAAAGAGGAAATCGGACAATATGAAAAGACAAGAACTGCAAAAAATGTAATCTCAAATGGATTGGTTGCTTTTTTAATGGCAGCATTTGGAAGCTATTATCTTCCTTTGGCAGGAGGTTTCATTGGGGCAATTGCTACAGCTACAGCAGATACATTGGCTAGTGAAATAGGAGTTCTTCAAGAGCCTCGTTTAATAACCACTTTCAAGAAAGTGCCTGCTGGAACTGATGGTGCAATATCAATTTTAGGAACTTCCGCAGCAATTGTAGGTGCAGGAATAATTGGAATTGCTTCATTCTTATTGGGAATCCTTCCAGATCCTTTAATAGCTATAAAGATTTCAGTAATTTCCGGAACTTTAGGTTGCTTTATTGACAGTATCCTTGGAGCAGTTCTTGAAAGAAGACATTACATAAACAATGAACATGTCAACTTGCTTGCTACCATATGTGGAGCAATAATTGGTATCGTTTCTGTAATGTAAAAACTTTAATTTTTCATTTTTTTAACATTTAACTCTTTTTTTCAAAACTTTTTTTTAATTTTTATTTTAAAAAATATTTTCTAAAGTAATGTTTAATATTTTAAGATTTTTCTCAATTTTACTTAATACAAATAAAATTTCAACTACTTTTTCAAGTTTTTTAAAAAAATATCCACTAAAATAAAAACAAATTTTATAAGCATATAAATTCATATATTTTATTAATAGTAAATATTAATTGAATTAATATTACTTTTTAAATATTCAGATATTTATTCAAATCGAAAATAGAAATTTTAATAAAAATTAGAATTTTAATAAAAAATTAAAAATTAAATAAATAACTTTATTTCTATTTCAATTTATTGTGATGGTGAAAATATGAAAGGATTAATATTGGTTATGGATGGGATGGCAGGCCGTCCTTTAAAAGAGCTTAACAATCAAACTACACTACAAGCAGCTAAAACTCCAAATATGGACAAAATGGCAGAAAGGGGAATAACTGGATTGATGGATTCAATTGCACCTGGAATCATTCCAGGAAGTGATACAGCACACTTATCCATTTTAGGTTACAACCCTTATGAAGTATACACTGGAAGAGGCCCATTTGAAGCAGTTGGAGTTGGTGTAGATGTTATTCCTGGAGACATTGCATTCAGATGCAATTTTTCAACATCCGATGAAGATGGAATCATTACAGATAGACGTGCAGGAAGAATTAGAGATGGAACCGATGAAATCATAGCAACCTTAAACACCATGAAAATTGAAGGATATGAAGACATTGAAATCATCTTTAAGGAATCAACCGGACACAGAGCAGTTTTAGTGCTTAGAGGCGAAGGATTATCTGGCAAAGTAAGCGATGCAGATCCTAAAGTGGAAGGAAACAAACCTAAAGTAGTTAAAGCTCTTGATGGAAGTCCAGAAGCAGAAAGAACTGCAGACATATTAAACAAATTAGTAGTTAAATCTTATGAAATGACTAAAGACCATCCAGTAAATATTAAAAGAATAGAAGAAGGTGAAGCTCCTGCAAACATAATCATTCCTCGTGGTGCTGGTGAAGTGCCTGAAGTGGAATCAATCAATGACAAATATGAAGTAAATTCCGCATGCATTGCAGAAACCGGTTTGATTATGGGTATTGGTCGCTTTGCAGGAATGGATATCATCGAAATGGAAGGCGTTACTGGTGGAACTGATACAAACCTTGAAAACATTAGAGACACAATTATCGACCAAGTAAACAATAGTGAGCATGACTTCTTCCTAATAAATATTGATGGTGCAGATGAAGCAGGCCACGACGGTAATGCAGAGGAAAAATTGAAATTCATTGAAAAAGTTGATGAAGTTGTAATGAGCGAACTCCTTAAATTGGAAGATTGCTATATCTTCTTAACTGCAGACCATTCAACTCCTATTTCAGTTAAAAACCATTCAGGAGATCCAGTTCCTATCTTAATCAATGGTCCTGAAGTAAGAGTGGATGATGTAAAGGAATACAATGAATTTGCAGTGGCTAAAGGTGGAATGTGCAGAATCAGAGGTGCAGATGTAATGAACATCATTACTGACTTAATGGGTTATGCACATAAATTTGGAGCTTAAATTAATAAAAACTAATCAATATTATCTTTCACAATTTTATTCAAAAAAGGAGTTAAATCATGACAAATAAAAAACTATTTGGAACTTCTGGAATCAGAGGAAAAATCGGTTCAGAAATTAACTCAGAATTAGCATTGAAAATAGGTAAATCACTTGCTAAATACTTAAACAATACTGGAAAAGTTGTTATTGGTTACGATACTAGAACCACAAATAGAATGTTGGAACAGGCAATTACTGCTGGACTCATTGAACATGGTGTGGATGTTGTTAAAATAGGTATGGTGCCAACACCTCTTGTAGGATATGCAACTTTAAAACTTGACGGAGATGCAGGAATTATGCTTACTGCTTCTCACAATCCATCACAATACAATGGAATTAAGCTTTGGAATAAAAATGGAATGGCTTACACTCCAGAACAGGAAGAAAAAATCGAAGAGATTTATTATAATGAAGACTTCGGCAAAGTGGAATGGGATAAAATAGGTACCATAAGCCATAACGATGAAATCAAAAAGCAGTACATCGATGACTTGTTGGACATTGTAGACATTAAGCCTGGGCTTAAAGTTGTAATTGACTGTGCATGCGGCGCAGGATCAGAGCTTTCCCCACTTATATTCAGAAAGGCAGGATGTGAAGTCATTACATTAAATTCACAAGTTGATGGATTCTTCCCAGGCAGAAACCCTGAACCAAATGAAGCAAACCTTTCAAGCTTGATGAAAGCTGTTGTTGCAACCGGATCAGACTTGGGAATTGCTCACGATGGTGATGCAGATAGAATGATTACTGTTGATGAAAAAGGAAGAGTTTCTGAGTTCGATAAACTTTTGGCACTTGTTTCAAAGAAATTCGGCGGAACTGTTGTAACCACTGTCGATGCAGGATTATGTATGGATGAAGCAATGGAAGAAGTTGGAGGAAAAGTTCTAAGAACCAAAGTAGGTGACGTAAACGTTGCTGAAGTGATGATTGAAGAAGATGCGAACTTTGGTGGAGAACCATCAGGTACCTGGTTGCATCCAGACTTCTGCATGTGTCCAGATGGAATTTTATCTGGTCTTAGAATGGCTGAAATCGTTTCCAAAGAAGGAAAATTATCTGAACTTCTTGAAAAATTCCATCAATACCCTCATATGAGAGAAAAGGTAATCTGTTCCAAAGAAGAGAAATTCAAAGTCATGGAAAACATGGAAGACCTTTTGAAAGGTGCATTTGATGACATAAAGGACATCAATACAATTGATGGAATCAGATTAAGTTTCAATGATGGAAGTTGGGTTCTAGTTAGACCTTCTGGAACTGAAGATTATGTTAGAATAACTTTAGAGGCAAAAACAGAAGAGAAAGCTGAACAAATCAAAGACACTTGCATTAAGATTATTAAAGAGAATATTTAATTATTCTCTAAATTTTTTTTATGAAAAAATAATTAGTTTTAATGATTACGAATGAGATTATCATAAATTAAATTTTTTAAAAAATAAAATCTTGTAAAAAATAGCTATAATAATGAAATAATATAATAATAAGAAAAAATAGTTAAAAAATAAAAAAGAAAAAGTTTTGATCAAACTTTTAAAAGTTTGTAGAATTATACGAAAATTTATTCATCTTCAGTAATAATTCCTTCAATACCTGCAGCACATTGAGGGCATACCCAGTCATCAGGGAAGTCTTCGATAGGTCCTGCTGGTACTTTGTAAGTTTCATCTCCAGTTTCAGAGTCCCAAGTGTATTCACAATGCATACATACATATTTTACCATATAATCACCTTTTTATAATTTAATTAATCAAATAATTAGTTAATTAACTATAATTTTAATATGTACAAACTTATATAAAAAACTTTTTTAATTAATATGGTTCTGAAGTTAGCGAACATAAATTTTATAAAAACTTATAATAAATTATATAAAAATTAAAAGAATTTAAATAATTATTTAAATGAATAAAAAGTAATATAAAAATAAGGTATCTAATTTTGATTAAAAAATATTAAAAAGGTAAGCAAAAAATATTTTTTAACAAAAATGGAAAATTTTAAACAGAACTATTAAAAATTAAAAAAATAATGAAATAGCAGAATAGGAGGAATTAGGTGAAAGCTATAATTTTAAGTGCAGGCGAAGGAACAAGAATGAGACCTTTGACTCTCACAAAGCCTAAAACAATGTTGCCTGTTGCTGGAAAACCTATTATTCAATATAATATAGAGGCACTGCGAGACTGCGGTGTGAAAGATATTCTCCTTATTGTAGGATATAAAGAGGAGATCGTTAGAAATTACTTTAAGGATGGTTCCCATCTTGGAGTGAATATCAGTTATGCTACACAAAGCAAATTGGAAGGAACTGCAGATGCAATAGGATACGGAAAAGACTTCATTGAAGACAGTTTAATCACTCTTAATGGAGACATCATATTAGATGTGGATATCCTTACTGAAATCATTGAAGATTATGAAAAATCCAAGCCAGACACATTAATGGTACTTACAGAAGTTGAAGATCCAAGCGCATTCGGTGTTGTTGAATTGGATGGGGACAACATCATAAATATTGTTGAAAAGCCTAAAAAAGAGGAAGCTCCAAGTAATTTGATAAACACTGGAATCTATATTTTCAATAAGGACATTTTTGATAAAATTGCTAAAACTGAAGTTTCCCCAAGAGGAGAATATGAAATCACAGATTCATTATCCCTCCAGATAGCTGATGGGAAAGTGGTTAAAGGACATAAAACCACAAAAGAATGGATGGACATTGGAAAACCATGGGAATTGATTGAAATCAACGAAGAATTGCTCAACAATATTGAAGGAGAAATCAAAGGAACTGTTGAAGAAGGAGTAACTATCCATGGGGAAGTATTTTTAGATGAAGGAAGCCTTCTTCGTTCTGGAGTTTACATTAAAGGTCCTGTTTACATTGGTAAAAACTGTGACATTGGACCAAACTCATACATTAGAGGAAATTCATACTTTGGGGATAATGTCCACATAGGTAATGCAGTGGAGATTAAAAACTCTATCATTATGGAAAACACCAATGTAAGCCATTTAAGTTATGTAGGTGACTCCATTTTAGGTTCCAATTGTAATATTGCAGCTGGAACAAACATTGCTAACTTACGTTTTGACAATAAGACTGTGAAAACCACAATTAAAAATAAAAAGACAGACACTGGAAGACGTAAATTAGGTGCAATTGTAGGGGACTCTGTAAAAACAGGTATCAACTCAAGTTTAAGCCCTGGAGTTAAAATAGGAGTCAGAGCTACAATTGGTTCAGGTGTTTTATTATATGAAGACCTAGAGTCTGACATGAGAGTCTTGGTAAAACAAGAACACATTTACCAGAACAAAAAAGAAACTGGGCAAATCTCTCTAGAAGAAGCAGAAGATAATAAAGAAGAATAAAAAATTTAACTAAAATTTATATTAATTAATTAGAAAATAATAACTTAATTAGAATTTATAATTAATTTTTCTAATTATTAAAAATTTAATAAAAAATTAATGCAATTTAAATTTATTAATTTATCTAATTAATAAAAAAACTAAAAGAGGAGTATATTATGAAACTCAATGAACCCGTAAAAATATTCCCTGGTGCACAAGTAATCGGTGATGTTGAAATTGGTGAAAACTGTTCCATTTGGCATGGCGCAGTTATTCGGGGAGATGTAGGACCTATAAGAATTGGTAAAAACTCCAATGTGCAGGACAACTGTGTTCTTCACACTTCAGCAAACTTGACTCTTAGAATTGGAGACAATGTCTCTATCGGACATGGTGCTGTAGTTCATGGATGTGAAATTGATGACAATGTTCTTATAGGAATGAACGCTACTGTTTTAAATGGCGCTAAAATTGGAAAGAACTCAATTGTAGGTGCTGGAGCAGTGGTTAGCGAAAATAAGGTATTTCCGGAAAACAGTTTAATATTAGGTGTTCCTGGAAAGCTTATTAAGGAAACTACACAAGAACAAAGAGACCATATTATTTGGAATGCATCACACTATGTTGAACTTGCAAATGAATACGATGAATAAATTCATCTATTCATAACTTTTTTTATAGATTATTGAAATTCAAAATCATCTTATCATAATGCTAATTAAATACTGGCTATAAAAGATTAAAAATTATATTTAGAAGGTAAAATAATGAAAGTACGTAAAGAAGTAGAGGAATTAGACCCTTATGTTCCTGGAAGATCAAAAGAGGAAATCGCACAGGAATTTGGAGTTAAAAAAGAAGATATCATCAAATTGGGATCTAATGAAAATCCATGGGGACCATCTCCAAAAGTAAAGGAAGCTATTGAAAAAGAACTTACAAACATTAACAGATACCCTGAATCTGATTTGGAAGAACTTAAAAAGGAATTTGCAAGATACTCCAATGTAAAGCCAGAACAGATAATCGTTGGAGGGGATGGTGCAGATGAACTTATTGATACTTTAGCAAAAACCTTCATTGAACCTGGTGACGAATTTATAGTCCCTTTACCTTCTTACATGTATTATGAATTCTTATTCAAGCCATATGGCGCCATTCCAAATTATGCAAAATGGAATTTGGAAACAAATACTCTTGATTTGGATTCTGTACTCAATGCAATAAACGAAAAAACAAAAATGCTATTTTTATGCACACCAAATAACCCAACTGGAGCACTGATTTCACAAGAGGAATTAAGAGCGATTCTAGATAAAACCAATAAATCCAAAGGCGGACTGTGTGATGCAGTGGTTGTAATAGATGAAGCATACTTTGAATACTCAGAAACCACTAATGTAAACCTTTTAGATGAGTATGACAATATTTTCATTCTTAGAACAATGTCTAAGGTAATGGGACTTGCAGGAATGAGAATAGGCTATGGTATTTCAAGCAAGGAGATAATTGAATTCATGCACAGAATCAAACCTGTCTTCTCACTTACAAAACTTTCATACATAGCTGCTCTCACTACAATAAAAGACACTGAATACATTGAAAAATCCATTAAGGATGGAATAGAAAGCAGAGACTTCTTATATGATGAGATATCTAAAATGAAATCAGTTAAAGTCTATAAATCATATTCAAATTTCATGTTAATTGACATTCACAATACAGGTTACACAGCTGCAGAGATTACAAGAGAATTCATGAAAAGAGGAATGATTGTAAGAGACTGCACTTCATTTAAAGGATTGGATGAATATTACTTTAGAATAAGCATTTGTACATTGGAAGAAGATAAAAAATTCTTAAATGTCATGCGAGAAATTTTAAACGAAGATTAAAAAGATAAATGAATAAATAATACTTACTGAAATTAAAAAAACTAAAATAAGATTAAAGGTTTGATAAAATGGAATACAGCGTTACAGTAACATCATCAATTGAATATCCTAAAAATATGTCTTTTGTAATATTTTTAGCAAAATGCCCTCTTAGGTGTCCTTATTGCAGTAATAGTGAAATTTTGGAAGAGGGAACTGAAATCAGCTTGGAAGAGATATATGAAAAAATTGATGATTCTGCAATGTTTATGGATGCTGTTGTTGTCTCAGGTGGAGAACCTTTAGTCCAATATGAAGATGTTATTGAAATCTTCAAATATGTTAGGGAAATCGGCCTTAAAACCAAATTGGATACAAGCGGAGTTTACCCAGATAGACTTCAAAAAATACTTGATTTAGGATTAGTGGATTATGTGGCTATGGATGTTAAGGCACCATTCGATAAATACAATGAAGTCATCAATGCAGATATTGGGCAAAAGGTAAAGGAATCCATGGAAATTGTAAATAGCTATGAGGATATCACTTTAGAATGCAGAACCACTTATTGCCCTAAATTGCTCACAGAAGAAGACCTTTTTACAATAGTGGATGAAGTGGAATGTGATTTATACACCATTCAGCAATTTAGAAACAGATGCGTTTTAGATGAATCATTGGCAGAGGCAGAAGAGCCAAACCCTCATGACATGGAAGATATCGCTAAAAGGATTAAAGAAGCATATCCTAATCAAAAAATAAATGTAAAAACTGCAGAATTTGGTCAAAAAAGCATTTAAATAGTTATTTAATAAACTTGAAATTAAAAAAAATAAATAGATAAGTTTATTAATTTTTCAATAAAGATAATAATATGTATTAAGTTAATTAAATTAAATTTGCTTAATATTCTTAAAGACTATTTTTTATTAAAAGTCTCCAAAAAATGGTGATAAAATGCCAATCATGTCCTTTGGAAGTCAGAACATAAATATAATCACAAATAAAAAAGCTATGACTGTAAGGAAGTTATGGAAAACACCTTTAAAAGTTGGAGATAGGCTTCATTGTTATTGGAATTTAGCTTCTAAAGAAAAAAAGAAAATCTTCGAAGCTCAAGTTACTGATGTTAAAACACTCCCATTTAAAGAAATAAAAAACAATGATAAGCTAGCTCAAGAGGAAGGATACGAAGATTCCAAGGAAATGGTTAGGGAATTTAAAAAAATGTATCCTGACGGAATCTCTGATGATGATTTATTCCAAGTGATCTATTTTGAAAAACTGGACATAAATAAATGGAAAGGGGAAAAAATCGACCAAAAAGAGATGATTACCCAAAGGGCAGACATTTTATTTGATACAGGCAAATATGACAAGTCTGTCTTGTGCTACAATGCCGCTTTAAAGATTGATCCTAATGATGTTTATCTCTTAAACAAAAAAGGAGACAATTTAAGCAGGCTCGACCGTTTTGATGAATCCATTGAATGTTATGACAAGGCTTTGGAAATAGAAGGGGATAA
>NZ_CACZTX010000007.1 GCF_902784195.1 uncultured Methanobrevibacter sp. | reverse complement strand
AGACAATCCCTTTCTTGAAATCAGATACTTCACAATATGATGGCTTGCTTCAGGAGAGCAAAATGCATAATAGAACTTATTGGTCTTTATCCTCTTAAGGTAAAATGTAGGAACAATATCCCTCCTACCAATCAAGCAATTCAAAACATCATCAATGGAACCTCCATCATGATACTCATCACTTGCCTTTACAAAATCCCAACAGTAAGGGAAAGGGTTTCTGCCTTAGCACAGCCACTGCTTGAAATGTAAAGAACAAGCGCCCTAAAAGCATTAGATGAAATGGAACAGACCTTCCTGATATCACCTCTTGCAGGCAAGTCATAATATGAGGATAGATACTCCCCATCAAACTTAATGTCATTCAAATAGGGCAATTCAATTTCAAAATGCCTAAAGAATGTCTTGATTCTGGAAAAATAGGTTCTGACAGTGCTGATAGCCAAACCTGAATCCAATAAAAAAGACCTGAAATCCAACAATCTGCTTTTAATTTTCCTGCTCTTAAGCGAAATTCCTTCATCTTCCTCAACAATTGCCTCATCCATAAGGGATCCCATAGCCATATCATGAAAGAACTCATACTTGGCAATTGCAGACCTGTAGGACTTAAGTGTGGAACACTTAATGTTTCTATTTGAACAAAATATTTTCAATAATTCTTCAGACATCATCATGATAAAAAAAAATATTTAAAAAAAGGACAAAATGGAGTTATTTTCATAAATAGTAAACTATACATTAACTATTACTTCTCAAACGCTCTCTAAACTTATATAAACTCAAAAAAACAATATTTAAACAATTAAACCACAATACAATGAAAAATATACGAATTAAAAAGGTGAAAAAAAATGTCTAATTTAGAAATAAAAGAAACATACCTATATAAAACCAGTGAAGGGATAGTCACTGCAGAAGTGTATTTGTCCGAAGATACCATATGGGCAACTCAAAAAGAAATGGGCAAATTATTTGATGTTAATGTAAGAACAATCAGCGACCATTTAAGAAACATATTCAGGGATGGAGAATTGGAAAAAGATTCAGTTATCCGAAAATCTCGGATAACTGCAGCTGATGGTAAAAAATATAATACAAGCCTATATAATTTAGATGCAATCATCTCTGTAGGCTATCGTGTAAACAGCAAGAAAGCAACTTATTTTAGAAAATGGGCAACTCAAATACTAAAGGAATACATGATAAAGGGAATTGCTCTTAACGATGAAGCTCTTAAAAATGGAGGAATACTTGGAAAGGACTATTTCGAGGAATTGATTATAAGAATAAGGGAAATTCGCTTAAGCGAATACAGATTATATGAAAAGATACTGGAGATATATGCCCAATGCAGTTATGATTACAATAAGGATGCTGACATTACAAAGGAATTCTTTGCAAATGTTCAAAATTATTTTGGATGGAAATGGAAATATTAGCAAAAGAGATGCAGATATTCATGCCAAAAAGGAATATGAATTATATAGGCCTATCCAAGACAAGCTAATAAAATCTGAATTTGAAAAGCTGAGGGAAAGAACACAACAAAGACTAAAATAAATGAAAATTTCCAGATCTAAAAAAGATATGAAACATGAAAATTTTCCATGTTTATTATGATAAAATCTTAAAAGGCATTAAGATTTAAGGAAAAAATAAAAATGGATAAAAATGGCTATTTTTATAAATAGTAAACTATACATTAATTATTACTTTTCAAAAGCTCTCTAAAATTATATAATCTCAAAAAAACAATATATAAATAGAATTTCAGATTTTTAACCAACAATATAAATAATTTCCTGATAAAAAAATAATCAAATTAACTAAAATTTGAAAAAAATTTAAAATAAATAACCTAAAAATAGTAAAATATATAACCTAAAAATAGTAAAATATATAACCTAAAAATAGTAAAATAAATAACCAATAAATAGTTAAACGGAGCCAGTGCTATGGAATATATTGACAGATATTTGGATGATGAATTAGAGCAATGGATGAGTGTAATTGGTGCAGTGCTTATAGTTGGCCCAAAATGGTGCGGCAAAACAACTACTGCAGAACAATTTGCAAAAAGCGTTTTAAAACTTCAGGATATCGATAGACAGGAAGAATATCAAATGTGGCTGGACATTAAGCCTTCCAAACTATTGGAAGGTGAAAAACCTAGATTGATTGACGAATGGCAAATGGCACCAATCCTATGGGATGGAGTTAGAAACAGTGTTGATGAACTACAAGGCGAAGGATTATACATTTTAACAGGCTCAACAGTAGTTGACGAATCCAAAATCATGCATTCCGGAACCGGCAGAATCCACAGACTGCTCATGCGCCCCATGAGCTTATATGAAAGCAAGGAATCAAACGGCAAAATATCCATCGAGGAACTGTTTGACAATCCCCATATGAACATTGATGGAATTGAGTCCGAATTAACAATGAGTGATTTGATTTTTGCAGCATGTCGCGGAGGATGGCCTGAATCTTTAAACAAGAGAAACAATAGAGAGAGGTTATTAATAGCGTATAATTATTTAGATAACATATGCGAAAGTGACATTTCCAAAGTCGATGGCGTTAAACGTGACCCTGATAGAGTTAAAGTGATTCTAAAATCCATAGCCCGAAATAATTCCACTTTAGCCAAGGACACTACAATAATGGCAGATATTTCCGCGAACTTTGGAGACATCAGCAAACCTACCTACTATTCATATGTTGATTCATTGAAACGCTTGTTCGTTATTGAAGACTTAAGAGGATGGGCCCCGAATATCAGATCAAAATCAGCAATGAGATCAGGCAACAAAAAAGTATTCATTGACCCATCCATTCCAGTGGCTGCATTAAATATGAACCCCGAAGCTTTCAATACCATAGATGGCTTAAAAACCTTCGGATTTATTTTTGAAAATTTATGCATTCGCGATTTAAGCGTATACACATCAAGACTAGGAGGTTCCATATCCTATTATCATGACAACTATGATGTGGAGGTTGATTGCGTTGTACATCTTAATGATGGAAGATATGCCTTAATCGAATGCAAATTAGGCAAAACCAAAATAGAAGAAGGTGCCCGAAATTTGCTGAAAGTAAGCAAATTAATTGAGGCGAATGACCAAATCAGAAACCCTAGTTTCCTAGCCGTTTTAACAGGAGGAAAAAATGCATATACACGAAAAGATGGGGTGAAAGTCATCCCTATAGGATGCTTAAAATAAAGAAAAGGAAACAACAATCTCCTTAAAAAATATTTAAAAAAATAAAAAAAATAATAAATTAAAAAAAAAGATTATTAAATGAATTAAAAATATTTAAATAAAAAAAGAAAATAAAAGAGTACTTAATTATTTATTAAGTAAGATTTCCTTGATTTTATCAATGTCTGCGTCCACTTGGACAGGTTCCACACAAGCGTCAATTGCAGTGTTAGGATCTTTAAGCAAGTGTCCAGTTACAACACAAACAACTCTTTCTCCCTTGTCAATATCTCCTTGTTCAACTAATTTCTTAAGACCTGCAATGGATGCTGCAGAAGCTGGTTCAACTCCAACACCTTCAGTTCTTGCAAGCAATTTTTGAGCGTCAAGGATTTCTTCATCAGTTACGGTTTCAGCCAATCCATTGGAATCGTAAATAGCTCTTAATGCTTTTACTGCACTTACAGGAGCACCGATACGGATTGCAGTAGCAATGGTTTCTGGGTTTTCAACAGGAGTCATGTCCATGGTTTTGTCTCTGAATGCATTTGCAATAGGACAAGCCCCTTCAGCTTGAATACCAGTCATCATTGGAACATCATCCATAAATCCAGCATTGTGGAATTCAGTGATTCCTTTCCAAATAGCTGAAATGTTTCCTGCATTACCTACAGGAAGAACGATTCTGTCAGGAGATTCCCATCCTAAATCATGGACAATCTCATAACCTATGGTTTTTTGTCCTTCTAATCTGAATGGGTTAATTGAGTTCAATAAGTATAAGTGTTTTTCACGAGCAAGTTGGGTCATAGCTTCCAAAGCTTCGTCAAAGTTACCGTTGATTGAGAATACTTCTGCACCGTGGAACATAGCTTGTGCCAATTTACCGAGAGCAACCTTACCTGCTGGCAAGAATACAGCACATCTTAATCCTGCTCTAGCAGCATATGCAGCAAGGGAAGCTGAGGTGTTACCGGTAGAAGCGCAACCTACAGTATCTACACCAAGCATCATAGCTTTGGTCATACCGATGGTCATTCCTCTGTCCTTGAAACTGCCTGTAGGGTTTGATCCTTCCACTTTAACGTAAAGGTCAATTCCAAGTTCCTTACCTAATTTTTCACATCTGCAGAATGGAGTTCCTCCTTCATCCAAGGAAACTCTTTTGCTCGCATCAACAGGCAAGCATTCTTTGTATTTCCATAAGTTATCTCTTCTACCTTCAAAAGTAGATTTAGGAACATCAACTTCCACTTCTACTTCCAAGACAGACCCACATTTTTTACAATTGTAGATAACTTCATCATCTTCGTATTCTTCTCCACAAGACACACATCTAATCATTTTATCACATTAAATTTTTTTGATGAATAATAATTTTGATTAATTAAAATTATTTTTAATGATTAATTATAAAATTTTCAAAAAATTAGATTATAATTAATATACATCATATAATTATAGTCATTATAGTATAAAAACTTATTTTAAGATTAGTTAAGTTTCTTAAATAAATAAAAAAGTAAAAATCTAAAAAAATTAAAAAAATTAAAAAAAATGAAAAGAGTAATAAGAATAAAAAGAATAAAAGAGTAAAAAAAGAATTAAAAAAATAAAAACTAATTAACCCATGCTTAAACCGAAAAATGGCAATAGCTTACCTGCAAGAGGCACAGTTATATTCGCTTCGATGAATGCTGCAATAATCAATAGGATTACAGCAAGGCATAAGAATACAAAAGACTCCTTTATCTTGTTTTGATTCATTTTAAATGATGCATAACACCTTTGCTTGAAAGTGATCTTCACATCAGAAAAATATGGATCGAAAATGTCCAAATAGGAATAGTCTGGAGACCTTAGGTTCCATATGAAATGAAGTACAAATGAAAGGAGTACAAAACCACCGGTAGTAGCTATAATGATTGCTGGAATTTCAAATATTCCATGAGGCACAGTTAATGCCAAGTAAGCGTAAATATTGAAATCTGCACCAAAATAACCAATGAACAATCCATTATTAATTAAAATAATAGCACCTAACACTCCACCTAAAGCTCCAAGAGCATATAATATAAACGCTACAGTTACATTATTTGTGAAAATTGAATGGGTGGTTAGGGTAATTACACCTTCATCCACCTGCTTCTGAAAATTATCCACCATAGGCTGGATGTACTCTGAAATACTATCTGCATAAAAATAACCAATGAGAAGAGGAATCACAAACAATACTGTTGAAAACAATAAGAGCCATTTATTATTTGAAAATGCTGCTTTTGTCTCTTCCTTAGCTATTCTTAAATAATGTTTAATATCCATACTAATCATCCTAAGATGTTTTTCATAATAATTTTAATAAAAAGATTTCTTAATTTACCAATTGACTTAATCAAACAATGATTCAGCAATCTCTACGGATTCCTCTTGCTTTACCTTCAAGTCTTCAAAGAAATCTTTCATAAGCTCTGCTGCATGAACCTTACAATGTCCGCACATGAGCTCACCATTTACACATTCCTCACGGATCTTTTCAAGCTCCTTGTCATCATCAACCAAATGGTAAACAAGCATTTCATAGATTACACATTCATCAGGCCTTCCGCCTAACTCCTTTTGCTCATCAAGGGTTTCTCTTCCACCGGTTTTAGATGATTTGACCTTTTTCTCAGCTTGTTTTGGAGTTTCATTCAAGTAGATTGCAGTGTTTGGCTTGCTGCTTGACATCTTGTCTCCAGTAAGGCCTGTCAAGAATCTATGATAAGTGGAAGCAGGAGCTAAAAATCCATACTCCTCATTCAATTTAGCTGCAATGTCTCTTGTTAACCTTAAATGAGGGTCCTGGTCTACACCTACAGGAACAACCACTTGCTTTGGCCCACCGAATTCTTCAGTTTGAGGAAGCAAAATGTCTGCAACCTGAACTAATGGAACGTATAGATGTGCAATGTTAGTGCTTGCATTAAATCCGTAAATTGCATGCATATTGTTGAAATTGACCCTTTTTGCAATCTTGAATGTCAAGTCATTCAATGTTTTGTTTTGGGACTGTAAATAGACATTTACATTATCTGCAGTTAAGTCAAGACCTAAAGCAATGTAATTTGCCAAATACTCATTGATAGCAATTTCCTTTGCCTTTTCAAAACTGATTCCCCTTGCAGCATATGATTCCATATCTGCAATTGACAAGGATAATGAAGCGCCTTTTTCAAAATACCATTTCAATTGGTCAATGACCATCTTATGGCCAATGTGCATCTGGCCACTTGGCATCATTCCAGTCATTACTGCAAAGTCCTTCTTGCCATTGATTAATGGAACCAATTTATCAAAGTCCCTATGGCCAAAAATAACTCCTCTTTTCATCAATCTTGCAGGATCTTCAATCTTTCCTATAAGTTCTGAAAAGTCTTTTATACCAAACTGATTAACTAATTTATCATAATCTACTATAGATGAGCCCCATGGATCAATCAAAAAATCACCTTAAATATAATATCTTTGCTTAAATTGAATAATTGAATAATAATTATTATGTTTTTTATTGTAAGTATTTAAATAATTATGCATATTTTTAATTAAAATTATTTAAAATTTTTATCTAAAAATTTATAATAATTATTGCATTAATTTTAGTTTTAATTTATTTTTAATTATAATTTTAATTCTAATTAATATGCTATTAATTAAATATGATTTACAAGTTAATAAAAATAACTAATGAAAAATTAAAAAAAATAGCTATCAAATTATAAAAAATATTAAAAATAATTCTTAAGAAAGTCTTAAAAAAATCCTTAAGAAAAAATGAAAATTAAAATAATGAAATTAACTTAAAAATAGCTATGGACGAGTCCACTCTATGTTATAATAGGTAACGTCCAAATCGTCATCAACGACAGCAAGCAACAGTTTCTTGTTCACACCGTGGGAAACTCTCACATAGCTTGCAAAGTCCAATACATTAACCTCATTTGTTTCATACAATACCTTTACCAGGAAGTCAGAGTGTGCATGACCTGGACCGGTACCCCTTTCATAAAGCCTGAATTCAGATCCGTACTTGAATCCTGTCTTGATAATGTAACCTCTGTTTTTCAAATCCCTATAAACAAGGTATTTGCCGTAAATCTCCTCTTCCTTGATTAGATCAATTATGTAATTCACATCACATTTCTTGTCATTTTCATAAATGTCCAAACGTCCGCTTTCCATCAAATAGCATGCCTCAATAATGGAAAGCTCTAAGCAATCCTCGGACAATTTACCGAATTGGCTTTTTTGATTAAGGGAAACTGCTCTTTGGTTACCCTCTTCAATCTTTATGGTTACAATACCTTCACATAAATCTCCACGCATCTAAACACCTAAATAAAAATCTGTAATGAATGAAATAAGAAAAATTAAAAAAAGTATAAAAATTTAGTAAAAAATTAATTATTTAACTGATTAGTAAAAAACCAACCATTTAAAAATTAATTATTTAATAGCTAGAATGTTTTTACAAATATGTTATTTGCCAAATCCCTTGAAATCTCAATTTGGGAATCGTCTATAAAGACATTATAATCTGAAGTTTCAGAATCTGATATTCTGATTTTTGATCCTATAGTGATTCCAGCATCCATTGCATCAGAAAGGGAAGAATCGCCACCTCTTATGAACAGGACTTCACCTTCTTCACCAGAAGCCAATTGGGAAATGGACAGTAAATTGAATTCCCTAACTCCAATGTCCTCAATGTCATTTTGATTGTTAATGCAGTCATCACAGTTAGCGAAATCAAAGTCACATGCAGGAATCAAATGGTCATCAGGACATGTATCAGGATGTTCTAGCATATGGCAAATAGCTCTTTCAGCCTCATCAGACAATGAGTGTTCCATTTCACAAGCTTGAGCATGAAGGTTTTCATCTTTGATTTTCAATACATCTTTCAGGAACCTTTCAAGAATTCTGTGTTTACGTGTAATCTTTTGAGCTATTTTGCTACCTTCATCAGTTAAAGAAGCCCCCTTATATGGAACGTATTCAATATAACCAATATCTTCAAGTTTCTTAAGCATTTGAGTAACACTACCTGGCGCAATACCTAACTCTCTTGATAAAGTTGTTGTAGACACATAGGAATCCTTACTTCCGAACTTGTAAAGAACTTCCAAATACTCTTCAATGTTTTCACTAATCTCTTTAGCCATGTAGAACCTCCACCATTTATTTAATTAAATCTTAATTTAATTCAATGAATTCATTTTAAAATTATTTAAATTAATTTTTATTGTTTAAAAATTACCTAATTAACATATAAGACAATTTTATATGATTTTATTACTATAATAATATTTTATATAAAAAGTATATAAAGTTTTGGATAACCTAAAATTTTATAACAGTGAAATTGAAAATAAAAAAAGCATAAAAAAGCATTTAGAAGAGTTCTGAAAAAATCAAAAATATGGATTAGGAATGAATATTGAAAAATAAAAATATATTTAATGATATGAAAATAAAAAAAATAAAAAAATAAATTGTTAAAATGAATATTAAAAAATAAAAAATCATGATTAGAATGGGATATTCTTATAGGTTCGGAGTTTCTTATAAGACTTTGTATTCCAGTTTTTAATATGTCCTAAACTATTTCTATAACTTGTTCCATCAGCAGAATACCATCTTCCATTTACATAAATCTGAGCCCAGACATGCCCTGTAACCAAACCTGAACCAAATTTGCATTTCTTTGCATGAGCATATCTTGCAGGAATCTTAGAAGCTCTGCATAGGGCTACGATTAAATTGGAATGATCACAACAGTTCCCTTTTTTAGTTTTCAATGTTTTTGAAGCTCCTTTTTTGGAATTTGGATAGTAACTGTATCCTAAATTATCCCTAACATAATTATAGATTGCTGTTGCCTTTTCTAATTTAGTGGAATACTTGCTTGTAATCTTTTTGGACAATTTTCTAATGGCTTTGGTTATTTTAGCATAGCCCCCACCTTTGAGATACTTGCTAACCGAAAGCTTAGTGTTCTGATTCAATCCTTTTTTAAACTGACCTGAAGGGTCTATAATTTCCAAGTATGATGAATTGCTAGATGGGCCATAAATTCCATTATTAGCATAAGAGAAGATTACCTTGTATCTGCCTCTTGAAAGCTTAAGTTTTATATATGCAATTCCCTTATCATTAGTGGTTCTTGTGTAAGATTTTCCAGAAATTGTGAACTTGACCTTTTCTTTCTTTAATATTTTTCCATCAATTCCCTTCAATAAAATTTTAAAGGATTTTCCTTTAAGAATAGTGTAAATCAAAGGTTTTGTATAGGTTTTCTTATAAACAGGCAATTTCATAGCCAATGAAGATTCAAGATAATAATATCCTCCATCAAAAATGCAATTGAAATTAACTGATTTTTTATCTGAAGGCATCTTTACATAAACCTGGCCCTTTGAATCCGTGGTTTTAATGTATTTTACACCATCTACATAAATGATTAATTTTTTATTTGATAATACATTCCCCTTGGAATCAACAAGTCTAATGGTAAAATCAGAAGATCTGTAAGCATAAGCCTTTGGAGTTTTAATACTGGTATTTTCATAGAAAATCACATTTGAATCAACTGTTTCTGCAGGATTGTAATTCAAATCTCCTTCATAGGACACTTGAATATTGTGAATACCCCCTATGCTTAAATCCAGAGCTAGAATAGCTATCCCTTCATCATCAGTAAATGATGTTTCATCAATGCAATCTCCTTCAGGGGTTTCAATTCTGAAATTGATCAATGCTCCACTTATTGGATTATTCTCTTCATCCAACAACCTTACAATATAATCTTCATTTCCATATATTTCCCAATCCTCTTGAGAAACAATTTCAAGACTTGTATTCTTTAATGCTGGCTCTTCATCATCAATATCACTATCAATATCATCATCAATATCACTGTCAATACCACTATCAATATCACCAACTTCATCTGAATCGGCATTGTCCAGACCATCATCATTTAAATTTCCATTATCGCTTATATCAGAAATCGCATCATCATTGACTAAATTCAATGAATTTTCATCATCTGTACTGTCTGCTGAAACTGCAGACACAGACAATAATAATATCAAAAGCAATAATGAAAAAGCAAATTTATAATTAATAGTTACACCAACTGAAAAATACTTGAAAATAAAAATCATAAGATTTTAAGATTATTTTAAAATTGTTTTAAAATTATTTTAAAAAGAATATGAGTAATTTGAAACAATTACTAAAAATAATAGAAATAAAAGTTTTTTAAAATAAATTTTGAAATTAGTAATTTTTACTAATACATTACATTACTATTTAAATACTTCATAATATAAAAAATTAATCTTAATCATTAAAAGATTTGTAAATTCAAAATTATGTAAAATAAGTAAATTTTCATTATCAAATGATAATAAATAGGCATTGAAAAAAATAAAAAAATACGTTAAATTAAAAAGAGTATTAAAAAAGAATTAATTAAAAAATAAAAAGAAAAAAATTTGGATAAGAGGAAATCCTCTTATATCCATTTTAAATACTTTAATACTAGAATGGTACAGCAGCATATCTATTCAAATTGCTATATGAATTAGTGTTCCAATTTTGGATATTACCTAATTTATTTCTCACACTTGTAGCATCAGCAGCATACCAAACACCATTTACGAGAATTTGAGCCCATACGTGTCCGGTTACTAAACCACTTGAGAATCTACAGCCTTTTGCATGAGCATATCTTGCTTCAATGCCTGAAGCTCTGCACAATGCAACAACTAAACTTGCCTGATCCACACAATTTCCTGAACCAGCACTTAAGGTACCTGAAGCACCATGTTTAGAGTTTGCATAATAACTATAATCAATTTCATCTCTGACATAATTATAGATTGCTTGAGCTTTTGCCTCATCAGTTTTTAAACCTTTAGTCAATTGACTTGCTAAATTACTGATTGAACTTGTAATAGCTGATTGGCCAGTGCCAACCAAATATCTGGCAAGATCTGATTCTGTATTTTTCTCATTTAAACCTGCTTTGAATTGACTTGAATTATAAGGTATTTTAGATGAGATGTTAATTGGAGGAACTGTAATTCCTTTGAATACAGAACTTTCGAAAGTACAGTAATTAGGTAAATTCTTATGAGATTTATGGAAATCTAAAATCTTAGCAAATGAATAAGTATATAAATCAAATTCAGCATTACCTAAAGATTTACCAGAACTACTATAAACCTTAGCGTAAACAGGGGGAACCTTATTAGATTCCGCAAAGGATATTACTCTTTTTGCTAAATCAACATATTGTGCTTTATAAACTGTAGCGTCCATGGAATCCCCTTCAGAATTAGAATTGGAGATTCCAGTTGGAAGAGCAATATAATTTGTGTTACCAGCATTAATATTATAGACAGCTTTAGTCATTAGATATGAGAATTGTGAAATACTTAATTTTTTATTTGCAACTGTAACGGTACTAGGCAACGCATCATGAGAGTTAACATAATTCTTTACATTAGTAGCTGCAGTTTCGATTTCACTTATGGAAAATCTATTTGTATCTTTTACAGTTACTGTATTTGATAACTTAGATGATTCATAAATGGAAGATTCTGCATAAGATGAAACCACTGAATAGGTTCCCTGATTTAAATCAATCTTTAAGGAAGCCACTCCTTTGGAGTTAGTGGTTTGAGTGTATGTTTTTCCAGATAATGTAAATGTAATCTTCTGATTAGCTAAACCATTACCTGCGTTATCCACTAATGTTACAGAATATGCATCGCCTTTATTTACACTGTTTGAACTAGCTTTTATGGAAGTGGATTTTTTAAGAGGAGCATATACAGAACTTTCAAAAGTACAGTAATTAGGCAAATTATTATGAGATTTATGGAAATCTAAAATCTTAGCAAATGCAAATGTATATAAATTTAAATCTGCATTGTGTGCCTTGTTTGAACTGTCTTTTACAGACAAGTAAGCAGAAGGTACCTTTTTAGATTCTATATTAGAAGCTGATCTTTTTGCTAAATCCACATACTGAGCTTTATAAACAGTGGTTTTTAATGAATATGTAGAAGAGCCTCCATTAGAAATACCGCTTAAAAGAACTATATCCTTTTTATTGTTAGAATTGAGATTGGATACTGCCTTTGATGATAAATAGGTAAACTCAGATATCTTAAGAGTTTTAGAACCTACTTTCACAGTATTAGGCAATCTTTTATTCTTTAAAACATAATTCTTAACATTAGTAGCTGCATTTTCTATCTCCTTAACAGTGAAAGCATTAGGATTATCCAATACAGTTAAAGTAACGGAATTCTTAGCGGATTTGTAAACTTTTGAACCAGCATAAGAACAGACCATAGGATACTTGCCTGCTTTCAAGTTTATTTGAAGATAGGTGGAACCTTTAGAGTCTGTTGTCAATGTATAAGTTTTACCATTGATAGCATAACTTAACTTTTGACCGCTTAAAGCTTTACCATTGCCATCAGTTAATGTAAGCTTATAATTATTGCCTCTAGTAATGGTATTTGAACTTCCTTTAAGAATTGTTGCTTTTAAACTGCTTGCTTGATTAAATGCTGAACTTTCAAAAGTACAATAATTAGGCAAATAATTTTTAGACTTATGGAAATCTAAAATTTTTGCAAAAGCAAAGGTATACAAATTGAAATTTGCATTTCCTACAGACTTCTTAGAAGCGTCCTTAATAAGAATTTCAGTAGGAGGTACCTTTTTAGAACCAATGAAAGAAACTACATTTTTTGCTAAGTCAAGATATTGTGCTTTATAAACAGTAGTTTTTAGTGAAGCAGAAGAAGATTTGCCATCTGAAATACCTGATAAAAGTATTACATCACCTTTCTTATTTGAATTCAAATTTGATATCAATTGGGATGAAAGATAAGAAAACTCAGATATCTTAAGAGTTTTAGAACCTACTTTCACAGTATTAGGCAATCTTTTATTCTTTAAGACAAAATTCTCAACATTGCTAGCTGCATCTTCAATCTCCTTAACAGTGAATGCATTAGGATTTTTCAATACAGATAAAGTCACAGATAATCTTGAAGAGTCATAAGCACCAGATCCCCCATAAGAACAGACCATAGTGTATTTACCTTCCTTCAAGTTTATTTGAAGATAAGTGGAACCTTTTGAGTCTGTTGTCAATGTATATGTTTTACCGTTGATATTGTAACTCAATTTTTGACCACTTAAGACTTTCCCTTTGCTATCAGTCAAAGTAAGAGTATAATAATTACCTCTGTAAATGGAACTTGAACTTCCCTTGAGAGTGGTTTTAACTTTAGCATTAGCTTGTAAAACTGCACTATCAGATTGTGAGGAAGCCCCAAGAACAGCCTTATTATTTGCAATGTTAGAATTATGTTCCGAATCAGAATCTTCTACAGTATTATCAGTATTTAAAACTTCATTTTCTGAATTTACATTACTTGAACCAGCATTTTCAGATTCCAAATTATTTGAATTTGAATCACTAGCAACATAATCAGAGCCACTAGAAACGCTAGCACCAGATAAGTCATTTGAATCATCTATAGAAGATGAATCATCAATATCCATAGCGGAAACTGATGTGATCAAACAAAATCCCATAAGTAAAACCGCTAAAAGTAATGTGAGATTCTTAACTGAAATCATTTCACCTCACATTTTAGAGCAACCCTAAAATTATAGTTTTACAAGTATAATTTTCACATTGAATTTTTAAAAAATATTATGGAAAAATATTTATTTTTCCCAAACTCAATGTTTATCATTTAACTTTTTCAAGTAAACAATAAAGACCACCCTAAACATTTCTTAACTTGACAATTTTGCTTTAAAAACAAAAAAATCAAATTAGATTAATATTTACTTTTAATCTTTTATTATATAAATCTTACTAAAAAAAATCATTCAAAACAAGGATTTTACATAGTTTATAGTTCAAAATGAAAATGTTTTAGCTTTTATTTTATTATCCAAATATAGTTAACTATATGTTACAAATATAAGGAATAATTAATTAATTATAATCCAAAAAAAAATGATTAGAATTAAAAAAATTAAAAAATACTTGATAAGTCTTTAAATAATGAATAAATACTTAAAATTACTTATTTTAATCAAATTTGAAATGACATTACTTAAATAAATAGAAAATAAAATAATCACCTTTATTTAACTTAAAAAAGAATTACAGACTATTAAACATATTTGATATAAAAGAAAATGATATTATCATTTTTAAAATTATACTAAAATAAGTGTTAAATTAAAAAAATACTTCTTAAAAAGTAGATTTCAGACAAATAAGAAATTTTAATTAAGCGATATTCAAAAAAGAACTATTTAAGGACAAAATAAGAAAATAAAGAAAATTTTTAAAAAATAGTTGAAAAAATAATGAAAAATAGTAAAAAAAAGTTGAGATTTTTTATTTGAATACACATCATTTACTCCCAACTTTAGGAAAAAATTTTGATCAAGGTTTTGCAGGCCGAAGGCCTGGAAAAGCTTGAGCGGGTTACATCATAGGAGGCATTCCGCCCATTCCGCCCATACCAGGTGCAGGAGGCATACCACTATGGTCTAAGTTTTCATCAGGATCCACTTTTTGAAGTGCACCAGCTGCTGCAACCAAGTCGTCAATACGCAAGATCATTTCACAAGCTTCTTGAGCTGCTTGGATAGCTTGCTTCTTGACTCTTTGAGGTTCAACAACACCAGCTTCTTTCATATCCACTACTTTACCTTCAAATACATCCAATCCCATATTGATGTTTTCTTCATGAGCTGCTCTGAGTTCTACAAGCAAGTCAATGGTGTTTAAACCAGCGTTTTCAGATAAGGTCCTTGGCACTATTTCCAAAGCGTCTGCAAATGCATTTACAGCCACTTGTTCTCTTCCGCTGATAGTGTTAGCATAAGCTTTCAATTGTCTTGCGATTTCAATTTCAGGAGCTCCTCCACCGTATACGACTTTTCCATCTTCAACAGTAGCTGCAACTACACCTAATGCGTCTTCCATAGCTCTTTCGATTTCAGATGAAACGTGTCTGGTACTTCCACGGATTAAAATGGAACTTGCTTTAGGGTCTTCACATTCTTCAATGAAGGTAATGATTTGGTCAAAGACCTTTTCTTGGTGTATGTAACCTGCCTTACCTAATACGTCAGGAGTCAAGTCTTCAATATTGGTAATGAGTTCAGCACCGGTAGCTTTCATGATTCTCTTTACGTCAGTGTTCTTAACTCTTTTGAATGCCATGATTCCAGCTTTGGACAAGTGATGTTGGACTACATCATCAATACCTTTTTGACAGAAGAGCACATTACAGCCAGAGTCAATGATCTTATCTGCAATTTCCTTAAGGGTTTCCTGTTCACTGTCAAGGAAAGCCTGCATTTGCAATGGGTCAGTGAAGTCCACTTTAGCGTTTTCCAAATCTTTCAATTCTAAAGGATATTTCATTAAAGCGATTTTACAATCACGCATTTCTTCAGGCATAGCTTCATTAGCTCTACCTTGGTCAATGTAGATACCGTCAACAATTAAGGAGTCTTCTACACTTCCACCATTGATTCTGTGAATCTTTATGAGAGTTTTGTCTAATTTTTCTCCTTCTTCAACTTTGAGTGCAGCTTGAACAAGCAATTGTGCAAGTTCATCCTTAGCATAATCGGAACCTTTACCTGTCATTGCGGTTTTTGCAATTCCAAATAAGGTGTCTGGGTCTCTTGCATCGGTAGAAATGCTGTATAAGATTTCCATTGCTTTTGCAACTGCTAATCTGTATCCGATGAGAATGGTTGGGATTGCAATTCCATCTTCGTATAATTCCATTGCTTTCTTAAGCAATTCACCAGCAATGATTACAACTGTAGTGGTTCCGTCTCCAACTACATTCTCTTGTTTTCTTGCAATTTCCACAAGCATTTTTGCTGCAGGGTGTGCAATATCCATTTCCTGTAAGATAGTTGCTCCATCGTTGGTTACAACCACATCACCCATTTTCTTGTCCACTAACATTTTGTCCATTCCTTTTGGACCAAGAGTGGTTCTTACAATGCTTGCTAATAGTTGGCTTGCAAAAATATTCATTCTTAAAGCTTGATTTCCTTGAAATCTTTCAGTATCATCACGTAAAATATACATAGGTTGATTAATTTGTGCCATAATAATCTCCTTAATTTTAATCAGTATTATTTTTAATAAGATAATTTATTAGTAATTATAAAGATTAATTACAAGAATTAATTATAAGAATTCATAATAAAAATTAAATTATATTTAATTTATATTAAATTATCCATATAGTTATAGATAGGTTTGCCTTACTATAAAAAAGTTTTGTTTATAATGGATTATTAAGAATTTTAAAAAAAGAAAATATTGAAATAAAAACAGAACATTTAACAAGTGAATTTATTAAATTATTAATTAATTGTTGAAAATCAAAAAAGGAGATGCCATCATGTCAAGCATTGTAATTTATTTTTCAAGAACTGGTGAAAACTACTTTGGTGGAGAACTTAAAAACATTGAAAAAGGAAACACAGAAGTGATTGCAGAATACATTCAGGAATTGGATAATGCAGACTTATTCAAAGTTGAACCTGCAGTTGAATATCCTTCTGATTACATGAAATGCATTGATGTTGCTAAAAAGGAACAGCAAGAAGATGCAAGACCTGAAATAAAAGAAACATTAGAAAGCATTGATGCATATGATACTGTATACATCGGTTTTCCAAACTGGTGGGGAACATTGCCAATGCCTATGTTTACCCAATTGGAACAATTGGATTTTGAAGGAAAAACAGTTAAGCCTTTTGTAACCCATGAAGGTTCCGGTTTCGGATCATCCCAAAAAGACTTGAAAAAGTTGTGCGAAGGCGCTCTAATCAAAAAAGGATTATCAATTCCTGGCGCTGGCGTATATGATGCAAAAGAAGCTGTAAAATCATGGATTAATGAATAAATTAATCCTTTATCTTTTTTTCAATATTTAATTTTTTCATTCTTTAAATAAGCCCAATTTAAACTTAAAGTTATTAATAAGGCAAAAAATAGAAAATAGAAAATAGAAAAAATAAAAAAAATTAATAAAATAAGTAAATAAAAAAATTTAAAAAAACTTATTTAGAAAAGAGGATTCATAATAATTTTTCTTTCCTTTTTAGTCATCTTACTATAAGTTATTGTAGACTTATAAGGAGTGTAACCATTTATCTTTTTTGTAGAAAGCAACATTAGGCCACTGATATTGCTTGCTCTAGCAGTTCTTGTAATTACTTTTCCTTTTTTATTCTTATAGTAAACAGTCATCTTCCTTAAGACATAAGTGTGAGGTCTGAAGTCATCCCCTCTTTTATTATCATGGTAAAAGATAGCCGCATATACCCCTTTGACATATTGCGCATCTTTTGGCTGATAGAAAGTCAATATCCTATCCTTACTGCCTACATCTTTATATTTACCCATTTTAATAGTGGTTGTAGCAGCACAAGCAGGACCCATAGTGAATCCTAAAACTGCAATAGCTAAAACGAGTAAAATAAGAATTGTTTTCTTATTCATTATTTTCTCTCCTAAAACTTAGTTATAATAATATATATTTTTGTAGTTTATAATATTTTTTAAAAATGTTTTTAATTAAATGAAAAATAAGTTTAAGTATAAAAATAAAAAAGTAGAAAATTTTATTTGATGAACAAGCAAGCAATTTATCAGCAAAAAAAGAGTTTTGGACTGAAATCTAATCCCCAACTTATCGAAGGAAATACTGCTTGCCACTAATGAATATTCAATTGAAAGCTAAATCCTTCAATCGTCATCATCATCTTTATCGTCTTTATCATTTTTGTCGTCTTTATCGTTATCATCTTTGTCATTATCATCATTATCGACAGAATCACTTGAATCATCTGAGTCTCCAGATGCATCACTTGCAGAATCATCAGATCCTCCAATGCATCCACTGACAGAAACAACAGCTAAAAGAACGATTGTCAATAAAAGCAATGCAAAAACATTTTGTTTTTTCATTAAAAACAACTCCTTTCTGTAAAAATAGGTATGTTGATTTTAGTATTTATATATTGATATTTAAAAAGATAAAAAGAGGATTAAAAATAAAAAGATTTACATATATAGTGATGCAGGCACTGCATTTACATCTTCTTCAGAATTATCCAACTCATCTAAAGGTTTATGAAAAGTGCCAAATCCAACAATTCTTTCCTTATTTATGGAGATGGAAAAAACAGGCCCATTTTCCAAATCTACAACCATAAAATCAATGAAATCATCACTTTCACCAATGATTCTGCATGGTTCAAGCATTTTCCCCTCTTCAAGCATGACTCTGACCATCTCTTCTGCAGGAATCTCTTTCACACCTTCAATCTCTAACCTGTAACTCTTTACTTTCCCTTCAATTTCTGCTACTTTTTCACTGAAATTCATAATAATTACCCCCAATCATTAAGTCAATATAATAAAATCATTGATACAAAGCCTTAGACACTTCAATATTATCATCTGCTGATTCTTCATCTTCATCCGGCTTATGCAAAATGGATAATCCGCAAATGTGTTCCTTTTTTATACAAAGAGAAAAGGTAGGCCCTTCCTTTTTATAAAACATGAAATCCAAAGATTCTTCGTTTTCATCAATGATTTTGCCAGGCCCCAAATATCCTTTATCATTTAGCATGAGCATAATCATATCTTCCAATTTGCATTCCTCTTCATTTTTCTCTAACACATGATATTTGTCTAAATCACCTTGCATTTCCTTTATTTTTTCACTTATATTCATAGTCTTTACCTCAAAATATCGTATTTTAATTCTTCGTCCCTAATTCACTAATATGAAAAAATTAAATGAGTGCACAGTTGAAACTCCAGATTTTAAATCAAAATTCTTTATAATGGCATTAATCATATCACCCATCTAAATCCACATTTCACTTCCTAAAAGTATAAGGGCATAGCCACATATAAAGGTTTGGATTTTTAATGATTTTAAAAAAAGAATGAATAAAATTAATGGGAAATGAAAAAAGATTAATTGAATAATGAAAAAAAGGGGATAATAAAGGGATAATAAAAAAAGATTTGGCCTAACTGAAAATACTATTAATTTCCTTAAAGGAAGGCTCAATTATATTGCAATCATCACCAACACTTAACTCTAAATTACATGTATTTTTATTATAAACGACTGTTGGGTTCTGAATCTTGATAAAGTTCCCTATGGTATACTTGTAATCAGCCATTTCATCCCATAAATTAACTTTTATGGAACCTGTGTCATCTTCAATGTCAATGACTCTAACTAAAAATTTGGTTCCGTTTTCCTCAAACTCAAAAGTGTCTTGAACATCCATTATTTTTCCAATTACTTTAATACCAATATCATTTTCTTTCAAGTCTTTTATCTTTTTATAATCATATAATAAACTTTCAAGCTCTTCAAAGGATTTTAGATTAGCCTTTTCTTCATTAGGCAAATCATCCTCACCAATCATCCTAGAACCTTGGCCTATATGAAGTTCCATACCCTCATCACTTCGTCTTGCTCTTGCATTTTCAATCTTATATGCTTTTGACATGATTGGAACTTGAGCCTTTCCATTCCAAAAGAATGCCTTAATGCTTCCTGTATTGTCTGCAAGAATAGCTGATGAAACAATCCCTGAATCTTCCTTTGTCTTGTATGAATAAGTTTCAAACAATGTGACCACTCTAGCCAAAATATCGATTTCTGCTGAATCCTCATCAATATCTCCGATGTCAGTCAATGAAATGTCAACAGATTCCTTTAAAAACTGAAGCAAACCCTCTTCGATTTTAGGGTTGACAACCACTTTTGAGGTTTCGTCTGTATTGATTCTGTATCCAACTGACTCTTGACTGTCATATTCAACAAAGCCGTTTTCTATTCCAATTATGTCTCCCTTGTTAATGTTTAAAGCAGTGTTTTCATTCCAGAGAATTGCCCTTATTGCTGATGAGGAATCAGAGAGTTCAATGATTTGAAGGTATTCTGACTCTTTAAGTTCCATAGGGTCATGTACTTTTCTAACAATACCTACAAGATTCATGTATTCAATATTCCTATTTTCTTTTGAGGAGATTTGCTTAATCATATGCTCTGCCAAAGATCTTCCCTCTCGAGCCATGCCATCATCAGGATTTTCATTTAGAATGCTATCAAAAATGGAAATTGCCTTCTTGAATGAATTGGTTGAATTAGTATAATCCTTTAGTTTAAAATAGGCAAATCCACTATTGAACCAAGCCACCTCATCTTCTGGATTGATTTCTATGGCTTTGTCAAAGCATTCAATGGCCTTTTTGTATTCCTTCAATTCAAAATAAGTCTGTCCATCCTTATTGAAATCCCTATCTGACATGATAATCCTCGAATATCTATTTGGAAAATATCATTTTTAAAATTTGCTAAAATAAGAATCAGAACATATGTAAAATAACATTTTTAAAATTTGCTAAAATGAGAATCAGAACATTTGGAAAATATCATTTTTAAAATTTGCTAAAATAAGAATCAGAATATTTAGAAAATATCATTTTTAAAATTTGCTAAAATAAGAATCAGAATAGTAAATATGAATAAAAAAAGAAAATAACTAGTCTGCAAATTCAATCAATTCAATATCTACTATATCAACTTCAATATCCTTATCGTAAATATGGAATTTTCCATCCTTGAATTCAAAGCTGTTTTCTTTTGTAATGGTATAGGACCTTCCATCAGCCAGATAGACATAGACATAAGCAAAGTTTTCAACCAGCTCTTCCACTGACTTTTGATTATGTTCCTCAATCATTCTCAAATCATCTTCTTCACTAATAGAAATCACCTAAACACATAATAAGAAATTGAAATCCTAAAATGAGACTCCAAATTAAGCTATCACCAATTCAGTTTCAGTAGGAATAAGATCAAAGTTATTTTCAATGAAATAATTCAATTCATATTCATCATCCTTATTTGGAACCATAAATCCAAATATTGCACACATTAGAATGGAATCTTTATCAACACAAACTTTCATCTTAAAGCAATGAATCTTTTCAAAGCTTTCTTTAGGAACCCTTAATTTTTCTGAAGCATTAAGCAGCTCCAATGCAGTTGGAACGTTATCGATATCAAAATCCAATAAAATGCCTTCATCCATTTCAATTGTTTCCATATACTGAAAATCTCTCTTGACTTTTATGCCTAAAGTATCTATAGATTCATTATAAAAATATTCAACTTCAAATATATTATCTTTTGACTTCACGTTCTCTTCTCCTTTTATCAAAACAATAAACAGTCACTACAGTTATTTTTTCATCATCATTTATTTCAATTACAATATAAAGATCTTGAAATTTAATCGTTTCATGAGGATAAATTAATAAAAAACGATTTTCAGAAGTTTTACTAATTGATAAGGGAATTTTTTCCAAGAGGCAGGAATGAACATAATTTAAAGAATAATCACGTTCAAAACAGTTTTCTAAGACATGGGGACTAAGATATATTTCATTAGGATTATGACATTTCAATATCTTAATTAAATCATTTATATTATAATCTCTCAAACTACCACGTATAAATTTATTTTTATTTAAAACTCTATTTAAAAATTGTTGTTTAGAAGTTTACAATGAAAAACATATGGTAAATCATTTAAACTCGCTAAAATTCAATTGATTTTATGTTTAAACTAATATATAAACTTTTTATTAAAAATAAAAGCAATATTGATGTTATATTAAAAAATTGATTCCATATCGTTAGAATTATACATAAATAGTTTAATATATTAAAAATATTGAAAAAATAATGAATTATTTAAATTTAAAAAATTAGAAAAAGTGATTAGAAATTATTAAAAAAAATTAAATTTAAAAAATTAAAATAACTGACTAAAAAAAAGAATAAACCATTAAAAAAAAATTAAATTTAAAAAATTAAAATAACTGATTAAAAAAAAAGAGTAAATTAATAAAAAAAAAATAAAAAAGAGAATAGTGAAATACTATTCTTTAATCATTTGAGCTACTTTTTTACCTAATTCGTAACATTCTTCAAGTTGCTCTTCAGTTGGCTTGAAGTCAAGTTCCATCTGTTCTACGACTTCAAATCCTGCTCCTTCAAGGTTTGCAGCCAAGATTCTTGCAGAACCTCCTGCCCAACCTTTGGAACCGAAGACAACTGCCTTTTTGGTTTCAATGTTTCCAAAACTGAGACAGTTCAAGTAGTACATTACATCCCCAATACCTGGGAAAGGATTGTTCATCATGGTAGGAGCTCCTACAAAGATTGCCTTTGAATCAAGTACGTCAGTCACAGCATCAGATTTGTCATCATCATGCATGAAGTACATCTTGACTTCAACCCCTTCACTCATTACACCTTCAGCCATAGCATGAGCCATTCTTTGGGTTGAATGGTGCATAGTGTCGTAAATGAAGGTAATCTTATTTCCTTCATAAGTACCTGTAGACCATTTTGTGTATAGGTCAATGATGAAGTTAGGGTCGGTGAAGATTTGACCGTGACATGGAGCAATCATCTTTAGAATGTCCACTAATCCTAATTTTGCAAGCTCTTCAATTTTTCTTCCAACCATTGGAGATGAAAGGGTAATCAAGTTAGCGTAATATTTTCTTGCAGCTTCAGTTAAGATAACTGGGTCTACATCCTTATCCAATCTTTCAGACAAGCAGATGTGCTGACCGAATGCATCGTTGGAGAACAATATTCCATCTTCCATCAACATTGTAAACATGCTGTCAGGCCAGTGAAGCATAGGTGCATTTACGAATTGGAAAGTTTTTCCACCAATATCCAATGAGTCACCGGTTTTTACTGTATTGAATTCAAAGTCTGCAAGTTCAGGCAAATGGTTCTTAAGTCCTGGTTCAGCTTTTTTGGAACAGTATACTTCAACATCAGGGAATTTTGCAACAACTTCACCTAAGGAACCGCTGTGGTCATTTTCAATGTGGTTTTGGATAACGACATCGATTTTGAATTCCCTTCCTTCCTTCTCAAATGCATCTTTGATTCTTCCCCAGAACTGTTCAGATTTTCCAGGATAAACATTATCGATTAAAGCTACCTTATCTTCCCCAAATACTAAATAACAGTTGTAGGTAGTTCCATTTAAGGTATAACCATGGTAGTCACGGATATCCCAGTCTAAAACACCTACCCAGTAAACATTATCTACGATTTTGTATGCATCAGCCTTCATTCTATCACTAATCCTTTTTTAGATTAAAAAATTATAATAAGAATTAATATAATATATAATCATTAACATTAATAAATATATATGTTTTGTTCGATATTAGGACAACTAATTAAATAAGTTAATATTAAGATAAGATTAAAATTTATAATTTAACTAATTAAATAATAACTAATTAAATAAGTTAATATTAAGATAAGATTAAAATTTATAATTTAACTAATTAAATAAGTTAATATTAAGATAAGATTAAAATTTATAATTTAAAGATTAAAATTTAACTAAATGATAAAATGACTTTAAGATATTACAATAATTTGGCATATTATGAGATTGGAGAGGAAAACAGTGAAACAATACTGTTTTTGCATGCTAAATTATTAGATAAATGGATTTGGAAAAAGCAAAAGGAAGACTATGATAAATACTTCAAAGGATTCCACTGCATATTCCTTGATCTTCCAAATCATGGTGACAGCAAATCCGAACAAGAATTCAGCATAGAAAAATCCTCTATTGAAATATCTGAATTCATAGCTCATATTCTTAACCATAAAGATATCAAAAAGATAAATATTGTAGCTTTAGGAATTGGGGGATCAATAGCTATTGAAATCCTAAATGAAAATCCAAAAATAATAGACAATCTCATATTATCTGGGCTTGAAATAGCAGATTATAAAGAAAGCGAATTAGATAGCGTTGCAAATGGACTTGCAAAGGCACAATCAGAATACCTAAATGAAAAATCAGACATTTTCATTACAAAGGCCTATTTAAGATATTTTGGAATCAGCAAGGAACACTACAACGATGTTGAAAGGATTTTAGACATTAGCATTAGCGACGAAAGGAAAATAGCTTTTGAATCATTGAATTACACAATCCCTGAAAGCTTAAAGAACAATGAAAATACCATTGAAAAGGACAATGTTCTCATAATCTATGGAAGCAAAGAAGACTTGAACTGTACAAAATCTGCAATAGATTTGAAAAACATATTCACTAATGCAAAATTAGTTGAAATCATAAAAGGCAACCACCTCTGGAATATAATCGATTATGAATTGTTCAACACCACCATATCTGATTTCATTAAATCTGGAAACATTGGAGAAAATCCAAAAATAAGGATTTTAGAATAACTCCTAAGACCAATTAAAAACCATCCCATCAAATTGAAACCTAAAAACCACTTGATATATTCTAAATTATATTTAACTAAATTAAAGTTTAATAACTCTAAAATAAAGTTGAATAAATGCTTTAAATCCAAAAATAAAACTATAAAGTTTATTAATAAGTTAAATAATAAATTATATTAGTTATAAATAATTTTTAAATTATTTTATAACGATATAGTTTTAATAAATTTTTTTAATTAAGATTTGACTTTTCTTAAAATCCATAATATGCATAATTTCGGACCAAAGAAATTCATTATCATAATTAAAAAAACACATAGTGAAAGGGAAACTATGAAAATAGGAGTTATCGGATACGGAAATATGGGATCAATGATAGTAAATAACATACTAAAACTTAATTTACTATTAGATGACGAAGAATTAATTGTTTCAAATAGACACCTTAATAAATTTGAAAGTTTAATTGAAGAATATCCAGAAGAAAATCTAAACATTACTTCAGATAACAAAGAAGTCGCAACACAATGTGAAAAGATCCTTATTTCCGTCGAAACTCCTCAATTTAAGGAAATCATTGAAGAAATCAAACCTTTCATCAATGAGAAAACACACATCATATACACCTGTGCAGGACTTAACTTTAACCATATCAAACCATTATTCGATGGAAAATTAAGTTTAGTAATTCCTACTTTAGCTTCAACTGTCACTTCAAATAACTCAATAAGTTCACTGGCAAGAAGAAAAGGAGTTACCCTTGTAAAACACAATTCTAAAGTTGAATTGCAAGAAAGACTCTTCGTTGAAGACCTATTCAATGAATTCAGTTATGTCAGAAAAATTGACAATCCAATATACTTCAAGGAAGAAGAGGATAATCTCCATCCTGCAGATAATGAATTGGAAATGAGTACAATCATCAGCAGTTGCGGACCTGCATTCATTGCCATGATGATCGATACATTCGCTCAAACTTGCAGTGACTCCTCAAACATGCCTAAAGATGAAATAGAGGATATGATCCTAAAGACAATTATTGGTACTGCAATGCTAAAGGATGATCAAGGATTATCCAATAATGACATTATCAATAAGGTAGCCACTAAAAAAGGAATCACCCAAGAGGGAGTCGATTTATTGGATAAGAAATTCCATAAAATAAGCAAATCATTAATCAGAACACTATTAAACAGATACGATGAAGTTTATAAGGATATGGATAAAACATATCTTAAAAAATAGTAAATTGTGTTCTTTTAAACTCTTTTTAAAAAATAAAAAATAGAAAAAATAGATAAAAAAAACTCTTTTTAAAAAAAATAAAAATGACTTGTTTTAAAACAAATCAGTTTCATTTAATTTTTCTTCAAACCAATGTGCTCTTTTATCTGCAAACATTTTAATCACTAATGCTAAAACCAAGGTTATAACACCCATAGCTATCAATATCAGGAATGATGGAATGTAATTAGACCAAACCAATCCTAATGCGGTTTCCCTTAGCAAAGTGATTCCATGGGTCATTGGCATATATGGGCTGACTGCTTGAAGGAATTGTCCCATCAATTGAATAGGATAAATACCCCCAGTACCTGAAATTTGGAATACAAGCCAAATTACAGCTAATCCTTTTCCTATATGACCTAATGCAGAAATCAAGGAATAGCAAATCAGCATGAATATCAAGGCAATGAAATAAGCCGAAAGCACAAAGAGCAACGGATTGGCCATCTTAATTCCCAATATAAATGCACCGATAAGAGTCACAGTAGTTTCTAAAATTGCCATTACCAAGAATATCAATAGCTTTCCAAAGTACATTTCAGATGGAGTGTATTTGGTTCCTGTTGACTGGCCAGTTCTAAGCATCACACAAGTGATAATTGCCCCCACCCACATGGATAAAACCAAATAGAACGGAGCGACTTCAGAACCATAATCTGGAACAGCATATAATTCATTTTCCTTTAAGACAACTGGAGAATAAATATACTCTCCAACTTCACTTTCATTCACACCAGTTATGCTGGAAAGGGAATCTGCAGCACCTGAAAGACCGCTTGAAGCTGAAAACAATGCGGAAGAAGCGCCATTTGCAAGCAATGCAGAACCTGCAGCTAAACTTACAGAACCTTCAGCCAATTGAGATCCACCATTTGCCAATTGTGAAGCGCCATCAGCAACACCTGATGCCCCATCAGCTACACCTGAAGCTCCATTAGCCAAATCTACAGAGCTATTGGCTAATTTTGATGAACCTTGAGCAAGACTGCTTGAAGCCCCTGCCAAATCAGAGCTTGCATTAGCTAATTCCTTTGAGCCATGTACAACCGGCTTTAATTGATCAGGCAATGATCCTTCATCAACTGAACTATCCAATTGCTTTGCAGATTCCTGCACTTGAGAAGCGCCTGCTGAAATCTGATCAGCAGATGATGAAACTTGGGATGAACCGGATTTCACTTGAGAAGCGCCAGCAGAAACTTGGCTTGCACCGGATTTCACTTGAGAAGCGCCAGCAGAAACTTGGCTTGCACCGGATTTCACTTGAGAAGCACCTGATGAAAGGTCACTTGCTCCTTTTTCCAAATCATTTGCACCGGATTTCACTTGAGAAGCACCGGAGGAAACTTGGCTTGCACCAGCACTTAATTGATCAGCACCAGAAGACATTTGGCTTGCACCTGATGCAAGAGCAGACTGCAATTCTCCCAATTTTCCGTATGCCGCTACATTAATGAACTGGACAATTTTTGCATTGATCTTATTGTAAACTGCTCTTGCTGCAGAGTCACTTAATTTTGAAGCCATTGGATTGGATTTCCTATTGACAACATATTCCAATTCTGCAGAGTGAGGGTCGTCAGATGTAATGGATTTGATTGAACTGCTGAAATTCTTTGGAATGACTATTCCAGCATAATACGTTCCATTGTTAACCCCCTCCCGCAGGTCTTCTTCACTTACAAATGTCCAATAAAAATCATCATTTCTTTTCAATTCATCTTCCAATTGGTCCCCTACATTAAGGTCTTCACCCTCAAATGTTGCGCCTTTATCCAAATTGGCAACTGCAAATTCAAGATTTCCAGTATTGTCGTAAGGGTCCCAACAAGCTTGAATGTTTATAAGAGCATATAAAGAAGGTAAAATTATAATTGCCAGCAATGTCAAGACAACAATTGGATTTTTAGTGAATACATCCTTAAAATCCTTTTTAAGAACTTCCATTACATTACGTGGATTTATCCTTCTTACTATTCTAAATTCGGTCATGTTTAACCTCAAAAAATTTAATTTATCACAATCTTATGAATAAATTCTGTAAAATCTTAAAATGAAAAAATAATAAAAATCTGCAATATGTATTAAATTTGTATACTTTAAGTATATGTAAGTTATTATTAATAAAGTTAATATTTAAAAAGAACTGAAAAGATTATAAAAAGATCATATCCAAACATGATAAATAAAGTTAATATTAAAAAGAGCTTAAATGATATGAAAAGATTAAAAAATAAAAAAAGAAAAGATTGAAATAATAAAGCTATCCATTTAATTTCAAAATAGCTTCTGCCAAGTCTCCACCGGTTTCTCTTAATGCCTCTTCAGCATCTGCGGCACTTACTCCAGCGGTATTGGCAACCATTTCAATGTCTTCTTGTGGAATTTCAATTTCCTTTTCAACTTCAACTGCAGTTCCAGTGACTTGATATGTTTCTTGACCCATAACAGTCATTAAGCTTACATCTGCAGGTGAAATGATTAAATCCTTATCATCACAACGAATAATAACTTCTTGGACACCTTCAATTTCCTTCATGTCCATACCCATTTTCTTCATTTGTCTTTGCATATTCTTCATTTGTTTTGGGCTCATGCCAGGTATCATAATATTACCTCTGAAATTTTATTAAAATAATAATTGTTCTTATGAATTTTTATTTAATTATATTCTATTAATTAGAATATATAATAATTTTTATTTTTTAAATCCTTTTCTTGTTTTAATAGCTTGACCAGTTTTAAAGTCTAGCATCTCTTTGTGATTTAAAAGTGCTTTACCAAATGCTAAAAGTTCACCTTCTTCATTCACTATCAACACTTCATCATTGGATCTGATGTTCTCATCACAATCCTTAATGAACTTTGCAAAAACGCTTTTTCCATCACGGGCAAATGATTCAACACTGTTATCAATCATGACCTTGTTTCTCATTCCTTCAAGAGTTGCAAGTCTTTTTGCACCTAATTTGGATAGAATCAGGAAACTGTCAGAAGCTCTCATGTTTACAATATTTTGATTCTTATCAAATACATGCCTTATTTTGCCTGTTTTCTTACTCTTTTCTATTTTAATCTTTCCAGTGAATAAGGCATCTCCAGCACCATGGCCAAATTGATAATCAGCAATTGCCTTTAATTTTTTGATGTCATCCTTTTCAAACTTGATTTCTTCAGGATGTGCGTATTCTTCAATGAAATCAAGTTCAAGCTCATCCAAAACCTTAGGATGAATCAATACATTATCATAATTTTCTGCAAAATCAACTAGGAAGTCTCTTACAAACTCAACGGCAATCTTATCATGAATCTTAGGGGCATCACTTTGGCTTAATGGATAAACCTCATCCAATTCAAGTGGAATCAAGCAGAATGGAATATCCAAAACAGCAAAATCGGTTTCCTTATTATCAATTAGGCAAGGTTCATCTTCACCTTTGGATTCATCCTTTGCATAAACAAGGAATTCCTTAAAAGTATTTGATAAATACTTGCTGTAAGGTTTTCTATAAGCTGGAAGAACAACAAGATTTTTCTTCTTGTCCATGTTTTCCAATTGTTTGAGATGTCTTGTAACTTCTGCTCTTTTCAAAGATTCAGGGCCAGTGTAGAAAAATGCAGACTTTTTGCTTCTAGGGTCATACTTTTCCAAGTCTTCACTGTACTCACCTAAATGCCTTAATGCATCAAGAAGCATAGGGTGAGCTCTGCAACGTTCCTCTACAAGTTCCATCAAGCTTCCTTCAGCAATGGCTTGTCTGATAAGTCTAAGTTCTGCAAAGCTTACATGAAGGTTATGCTGAGCTATAAGTTTAACTCTCTCTTCCTTATCCATTGCCCTTAAGTCATCTGGAGTGTATTTGCAGCAGACTTCACAGGAACAAGGCATTTCTGTCATGTTCTCTAGCTTAATTGTACCTCTTGTAGTGAGGAATCTGTCACCTTCAGCATATAATATATAAGCTGCAGAATCGAATAAATCGCACCCCATAGCTACACAAAGTGCAAAGATCATAGGATGTCCTGCACCCATCAAATGACGTGCCTTAGAGTCCGGCAAGCATTTGACTGAATGCATTACTGCATCAACAAGGTCTCTGTAGTGATACATTTCCATTAGCGGAACAACTGCACCAATCGGATACAAGTCTGCATCAAGCTTGGTAAGCTCAGTTGCACAGTATTCACGTAAATCAGGATATGTGGATCCTTGAACCACAGAGTTAATTTTCATTTCATAATCATTATCCTTAACAAAACTGATAGCCTCTTTAGCACGTTCAATGGTGATTTCAAGGTCTTCTTCAGCTTTCTCCCTATCTACATAAGGGCCAGTTGGAATATCAAGGGAAGTTCCTATATCAGTTCCAATAGCTTCCTGAAACTCAATGACCTCCTTGTTTGTAATGTCCACATCACCATAAACGGATAATTGGAATGAACCGGAATCAGTCATGATTGGACCATCAAAGTTGATTAGTTCATGCAATCCAACATCCAATGCCTTCTTGCTTAAGTCCTCATCCTTATAAATCAAATAAGCATTTGTGATTACTATGTCTGCACCATAATCCTTAACGTTTATGGTTTGCTTTCTTGGATGGATTACAGGCATCAAGTTAGGGGTCTTGACATCTCCATGCTTTGTCTTTAAGACTCCCACTCTTCCTCTCATATCTTTTGCTTTAATTTCAAACATGATTTTCTCATCCTTGCTAAATAATAAAAAGTAAATTTAATAAATCTTTAAAATTGGTAAATATGCTAAAATCTTTTAAAAATATAAAAAAATAGATTTATATATCTTATATTAACTTATTAGTTTAAAAAGTTTTTTAATGAAATAGATTATTGAATTTCATCGATTATTGGATTCAAAGCATCAAAATATCCTATTGAATTTCATCGATTATTGGATTCAAAGTATCAAAATCAATATAACTGACATTCTTTCCATATGTTTCAATTACTGCATTTATCTCTGCGGTCCTTTCCTCTTCCTTCATCCCTTTTACTTTCCTATGGATAAATGCCATCATTGTTTTGTGCTTTAGATTAAGATTGGAATAATCTATTGCACCTCTCAAGAAATATACTCTTGCCTTATTATAAATGCATCCATGAACCTGCTGCTTTATTCCATTCATGATCTCTTCCCTATTCTTTTTATCATTAGGGTCTGCCAATCCAACGGTTCCAACGATAAGTTTCTTATCTTGAACATCCCTGATTTTATTTAGGGTCTTTTTTAGACCCATGACGCTTCCAGCGTATAAAGGTCCAAGATAAACTATTGTATCATACTGATTTATGTCTGTAATCTCAGTGTATTCCACTGTTTCAATACCTGTTCTTTTAGACAACTCATCAGCATACTGCTTTGTTGAACCGTATTGAGACGCATAAATTATTATTTTCATGGTATTCATTCCCCATTTTCCTTAAGAGAGAGTTTACTGTTATTTTTAATCTCATCCAAACGTTTCATCATTTCCAAAACACGTGTTCTGGTATTGTTATCCTCAAGATATTCCTCTTTATAGTCATTTTCAGGCCCTACAATATATAATGCCTCTTCAGATAAAACTCCAGGAATGTTCATTTTAGCTAAATTCCTTTCTACTCTTCTTTTGAGTGGCTCGTCATCCATCTCTTGGCCTAAAAATATTGGAGTCTTGACTGCAGATGATATTTTAGTGTTATGACGTGCAATATGTCTTTCTTCAGTTCTATTATCAAGTATCTCTTGTGATGAAAGATTGAGATTTGGATCTCTAAATGGAATTCCAACGTCAGACAATGCCATCTTTATCTCATCATTCTTTGGAAGTGATTTAGTGAGATTCTTAGGATTTGGTGAAGCCAATGTTCCACCTTGAAAACGTCCGAAGATTGGACCTAAGGATACATAAAAATCCGCTTCAATAAATGCCATTCTTACCGGAGAAGATGAAGTATATGTACAGACTATTCCATTATCTTTAATGACTCTTCTAAATTGTTTAAAAAATTCTAATGAGACCAGCTCAGGAGACATATTTTGACTGAAAGGATCCAAAAATATTGCATCATAAGTCTTGTCAGGGAGTTTCTGTATGACTTGCCTTGCATCATCAATATGAATCTTCAAGTCAATGTTTGATGGAATTTCAGTGCTTTCAAGTTCCAATGATGCATATCCACAATCGATTAATGATTGCTCTATTGCCTTTTTGGTAATGTCATGAGCTTCTATTGGAGAAGGAACCATCAATCCAGCTGCAAGGGTTGGCTTGGATATTTCAAGCATGTCAATGTGAAGATTCCTATCACTGTTTTTCATGAAGTCATCAATAGCTGCAGATGAATTGTATCCAAGTCCTGCACAGATGTCTAGAATAGCTATGTCTTCACCATAATCAAGCTTTAATGGCTTTATGAACTTTTCAAATGATTCACTGATTGCACCTGTTGATGTATGCAGGGTTTCGACTTTATGATTTATTTCCTTTGACTTGATGCTGTATGATCCATCATCTGTTTTCACAAAATAGTCATTATATTTAGAGAATATGGAATTTCTATACTTGGCATCCTTGTATTCTCTCTCATTGTCAAATGCTTCATTTATTAAATCATAAATGGTTTCATCAATTACAGTAGACTCTTCAACATAGCTCATTTAATCACTTGAATTGTTATAATTATAAAAAGTAAAAATTAATCATTATTTAATCTAAAAAAATTTCTAAAATCTATTTGCCTTCATTCTTTAATGCCCTATTGATTAATAAGATCTGATGTCCTTTAGGCAAATCATTAAAGTAAGTGCTGAATCCGCAAAATTTCACAATTAAATTTGGATGGGTTTCCGGCTCTTCCTTTGCTTCAATTAAAGTTTTGCTGCTAACCAAATTAAATTGCATTTGGAAAAATCCTAATTGAATGCTTGAAATGACAAAATCGGTTAGCACATCAAAATGATTTTTGATGAAATTAGGTGCAAACATCAGATCAATCACATTTCCATTGAATTTGCATCCGTCCAAATCAATTTTTGATGCAAAGCGCAATACTTCAGTGAAATCCTTTTCAGTATCTAAAGAAATGTAAGGATTGAATGGCTCCACAACTTTTCTTCCATCGAATGAAGCAGATATTTCATCATCTGAAAAAATGTAAGAAGAATTGGTAAGGCCAAACTTGATTTTTCCACCAAACTCATTAGTGTAGTCTTTTAGACAGTCCTCTAATAATTGAATGACATCATTTGTAATATTGATTATTTCTCTATCATCCATACCAAAGCAAGGCTTCATATTCCTTAAAATCTTATAAACATCCTGATACTTGTCTTTTTTAAAGTTATTCTTTCTCATTTTGTTTAAGTCAGTCAATGTGTATTTCTTATCATCAAAGACAAGCTTTTTAATGTTATACAAGCTGTTTACAGTATTTTCGAGTGCAACTGTTGTGATTCCATAATGATTGTACTTAGCTCCACCCTTGGATATATCCAATTGATTGTCATTGCAATCATCAATGAATAATGAAAGCAAAGGATCTTCATTCCATACAACATCATCCAATGTTTCAATTACAGATTCAACCTCTTTCTTGAGATAATACTTATATGAATTAAATAGCTCTCCATAATTGTCAAGCATGTCCAATACTTGAGGAGTTTCATTATCAAAAAACTCATTTAGAGGTTTTAAAAATGAAATGCAAGCCATATTATTCTGTTCCAATCCTTTTCCCACAGTTGCAGGACCATAATATTTGGAAACTGAATAATTTGTAGCATCTGCCTTTTCATAGCCAAACTCCACCATCTTATCTATCACTATCTCATCATTTGAGAACATTATATTGGAAATTCCATTGCTGATGGTTTCCAAAGCCAATTCTATTAAATCACGTGGAGTTTCATTGCTTATCCTAAGCACGATTTTAGGTTCATATAATTTCAATTCCCCGATGGCACGAATGAACATGTAAGTCAAGTCATTGTAGAAGTAATATTCACCATATTCATCCTCATATTTACCTCCAAGAACAATTACCTGACCAGTATCTCCTATAAATGCATCGCTTTTATACCATTGGTAAGAATGTAAAGTCTTTAAGAATGATTTTATAATTTCATACACTTCTTCCTGAGTGACAAATCCGCTGTTAAGATCATCGAAATAAAAGTCTTCAAGGATTTTATCCAATCTGCCTAAACCAATTGCAGAATGGCCAGTTTGCCATAAGATTTGATTATAGAAAAGAATTCTCTGCAATGCCTCTTCAAAGTGTTCTGCAGGAGCATCAATCATATTTTCAAAGTAACGGGCAAATTTAGCCCTATCCTTATGATTGGAATTTCTTAATTTCTTCACTATGCTGTAAATGAATAATTCAATTCCATCCAATGCATCCAATTGGTTTTTAATGAAATCAGAACTTAAATCACGTGCAAAACCGCGACCTGATTTGGGATGGAAATAGAATTCATTATATGTATAAACGGAACTGTGAAGGAACTTTGAATAATCCGGTGAAATGCCGTTTATGACTTTTCCATCAAAATTTAGATTTTTCAATTCATCTAAAAAGTATATGAAACCTTCTTTAGGAATATCAATCTCCACTTTTCTAAAAAGATTCTTTATTTGAATCCCTTTATCAAATTTGGATGAGGAAATGTAAAAATTGTGCATATTGGAAGCCAAATAAGAAGTTGCCTTTTCCCTATTTCCAAATCTTCTGTTTAGTTTATTGAAAGTGGATGAATAAATGATAGGCCTACTATTGACTGAACCTTCCTTTGATTTACGTCCAGTAATGCTTTTAATATTATCAAATAGACCCATGATTTAACTCCTAAAGTATTATTAAAAATGAAAAAAATTAGATAAATTTATTACTATAATATTATTTATAATTCTTTTATAAAATAGTTATAGTTTTTAATAGAAAATTACCTATTTAGTAACTCTTTGATTATGTATTTATCAGTATCATCAATAGAATGAGTGATAAATAAAGCAAATACATATACCACAAGACCGATTGGGATTGCTAACCATAATGAAACATTAATGTAATATAAAACAATAGCAAGAATTAATCCACTAATGACTAATTTTATAACTGTTTTTAATAAGGAAACATCTGGCTTATAGTCAGTTTTAGATATTGCATGCAACATTAATCCTAAAATTAATATTTCACTTAACACAGTAGCTACTGATGCACCGATATAAGTATATTTCGGAATTAATAAATAATTTAAAGCAACATTAAATATGGCAGCTATGATATAAATCTTTGTTACACTGAATTCTTTTCCTATAGAATTTAGCAAGGATGTTGCTACACCATTAATAAATAAAAATATGACTGCCCAAATAAGTATTTGCATAGCCAGAGAAGCTAAAGCATACTGATTAGTATAAATTAAATCAATTAGATATGGGGAATAGAAATACATTCCAATAATTATCGGCAATAAAATCAATAATGAATATTTAATAGATTGATTAAAACTTAATTTTAAAAGATTTGGATCTTTAGAATATAATTTACTCATTAATGGATAAATTACATATTGATAAACTAAATAAAATGCTGAAAATACAGAAATAATTTTATATACTGCATTATATAATCCAGTTGCATAATCATTTGCCAACCAAGAAATCATAACAACATCAATAGAGAAATAAATACCATAAAAAAACATAGTTAAACCGAAGGGTAATGATTTTAGAATAGCTTTTCTCCAAAAATCAAAATCAAAATCAAATTTTGGAAATTCGAAAACATCCCAAATATTTTTAAATAAATAGGCAAAGAAACATAAATTCGCTAATACATAAGAAATAGCTATACAAACAACCCCTAAATCGAATATCACCACTATAACAGTTGAAGTAAGCAATACTGAACTACATATTATTGATCCAATAGAACTTGGCTTTAAGTTTTCATGCGCTTGAAAAACTCCTGATAAAAAATTAGCATTAGTTAAGAATATTGTTTCAAAGAATATAATGAACGTTAATTCAAGAGTTAATAAATCATAACCTAACAGATGTAATGAAACTATTGTTAATACTAGTAAAATTAAAGATAAGATTAATTTTATTGGCAAAATATTATTTATAAATTTTTGAGTGAGTGACCTATTACGTGCTAATTCTCGAGTGGTGTATGTTGTAATACCTATGTCTTCACCAATTCCAATAATCATTACTAAAGATAGCACAAATGAAAGAATCCCATATTGTGTTACTCCCAAATATCTTGCAATGAGGATTGTCCAAAAAAATGCAAAAACATTTGTAACTATTTGAGATAAAGTGACCCAACTAACATTTTTAAATATAGTTTTTATCTGATTCATATTTTCACATGCAGAATTAATTTAGAAATTTATAAACTTAAAGTTATTATAAAATAATGAATTGTTTTGTTCATCAAATTTTTATCATTTAATAAGATACCTATCGGGATTTTCTTTGAAAAACTTTTCCATTTCTTGATTCTGTGGACCAAATGATAAATGACCGACAGCAGTATTTTCTGAAATAATCATTCCTTTAGAATGGGTTATGCAAAATGAACATAACTGAACTTCATCTACACCTAAACCCTTAGTGATATCCACTCTAAAATAGGGCAATTTTTCCCATAAATCTCGATGATAAAAAATAGCCCCAATACTAAATCTTACAGTAGATGCAGAATAGTTAAAAGGCATATCATGCAACATTTTATCCAAATCATCAATATGTGGAACTAAACCATTTTCACCCCACATAAATTTTGCCACATCCACATTTGTTTCTATGCATCTATCAGGACCAGCAGCAAATTTGATTTTCTCAAAATGTTTTTCATAATAATCTACCAAATCTAATTTTTTTAGTAATTTCACATGAGCATAACCATTAACCGGAATGATTGGAGCTACAAATCCCACATTATATTCGCCTTTCTCCTGAACATTATCATAAGTTTCCCTAACTGTTTTAAAAAAGTTTTCTGTCACAAAAATGTCTTCATCTAACTTATAAATATACTTTGCATTGGGAAAAAGTTTTAATGCCATATTTTGAATTAAAGGAATGGAATTTCTTTTAGTTGAAATATATGACCAATCATTCTCTTGTGCAATTTTACTTAATCTTTCAGAATACAAACCTGAAGAAACTATGCAAATATCCATATTTTCATCTGAAAATTCTTTTATTCTTTTGAAAACAATATCCCATGTAAACTCTTTATAACCCGCTAAAATCATACATAAAGTATCTGAATTATTAGATCTGTCCTCAAACTGATATCTTCTTGTAAAAGAAGTCAATTTTATAAATTTAAAAAATGATTTTTTTAAAATATCTTTTAAAAGTTCCTTCAGAAAATCCATTTCCATCATTACATCCAACCCTGAAAAAATAATTAATAAATTAAAAAAGTTCTCTGCATAATGATAAATTACTTAATTAACAAATTTTCTGCAGATATTCCAACAATAATATTAGTTAATTTTTTCTAAATAATCCCTTATAAGTTTAACTATAAGCACTGAAATTTATCTTTTTTAAAATAAAAATCCCTATTAAACCATTTTTAAAGAATTTTAAAAATTATAGCAAAAACATTATTATATGAAGACAAGGACACCTTTTCATTAAATAATCTGTAAAAAATATTAAATTGAAGAAAAAAAACTAACGCCTCATAGCTTTATGAAACAAACCAGCATAAATATGCACATAAACCCATCTGACAATAGGTATTTTCACAAACCACATATAAACAATTAACCTTAAACCTTTCAATTTAAGATCAGATTCCTTAACTTTAAGGTTCTGTTTATCCATCCAAACATCAAAAAGCCTTTCTGTTAAAAATCCGTAAATTCTTTTTTGATAATCATCATATCCAGTCATATCAACTCTTTTTTCAACTTCAGCAAGTATTGGGAAAACCCACTCACAATAAGGACCAATGACTTCTTTTTTAGCTATAAACATATTGTAGTAATAAAGTTCCTTACCATTCACGACCTTTTTATAACTTTCAAGATATTCAGGACACTGTTCAGCGATTACCTCTTCACATAAATCAAGGTCTTTTGCATAATTCCAATGATCATAATCTTCATAAACTGAACCTAAAAGGGCAGTTGTCTTTTTAGGAAGAATAATGTCATATTCCTCAAAAATCTTTTCCAAATCCTTTCTTTCAAGACGTTTTCCTAATCTCCAATTAGCAAAATAACGCCTATAATGAACCAAACCAATAATATCTGCATCACTATTTTTCCACATCCAGTATAAACCGGTCAGTTCACAATAGGAAGAGTTTTTGTTTGAAATATTGTCTCCAGTATCATCACTGACAAAACCAAGGTTGTCCTTTCCATCCCTTCCTACAAAAAGAGGTACATAAACATCATTTGCATCGATATCTCTAATATCTTCTTCACTATGTGATACTACATAAACTTGAATCTTCATATTTTCTTCCTAATTAAAATATATTTTTCATTATTATAAACTATTTGCTAATTTTAAAGCCTCTTCGATGACTTTCCACATATCAAAGTATTGATACATTCCAAGTCTTCCACCAAAGATAACCTTATCCTCTTTATCTGCCAATTCTCTATATTTAGCAAAGAGTTCACTATTCCTTTCATCATTCATAGGATAATATGCTTCTTCTCCTTTTTTCCATGCTTTAGGATACTCTCTTGTAATAACAGTCTTGTCAGAAATAGCATTCTCAAAGTGCTTATGTTCAATTATTCTTGTAAAAGGAGTTTCCCTATCAGTATAATTGATAACAGCATTTCCCTGATAGTTTTCCATATCAAGAGTTTCAAACTCAAAGTCAAGCCCTCTGTATTCAAGCTCTCCAAAGCAATAGTCATAATACTGATCAATCATTCCTGTAAAGAGAACCTTATCAGCCATTGATAAAAACTCTTCCTTATTATCAAAGAAATCAGTGTTCAATCTTACTTCAACACCTTCAAGCATCTTTTCAATTATTTTGGTGTATCCTCCAATTGGAATTCCTTGATATAAATCATTGAAGTAATTATTGTCAAAAGTAAACCTTACAGGTAATCTTTTAATGATGAAAGCAGGCAAATCTGTACAGTCTCTTCCCCACTGCTTTTCTGTGTATCCTTTTACAAGCTTTTCATAGATGTCTTGTCCGACAAGGGAAATAGCTTGCTCTTCAAGGTTCTTCGGTTTACTGATATTGGCTTCACTTTTTTGCTCTTCAATCTTTGCTTTAGCTTCCTCAGGAGTCTTCACTCCCCACATCTGATAAAATGTGTTCATATTGAAAGGAAGGTTGTATAATTCGCCTTTGTAGTTAGCCACAGGGGAATTTGTGTAACGGTTAAAGTCAGCAAATTGATTGATGTAATTCCAAATCTCTTTATTGTCTGTGTGGAATATATGAGCTCCATACTTATGAACATTTATTCCATATTCTTCTTCAGTATAAACATTTCCTCCAATATGGTCTCTCTTTTCAATGACTAAACATTTCTTGCCTCTTTTAGTCATTTCATATGCAAATACAGAGCCGAATAAACCTGATCCTACAATTAAATAATCATATTTCATGAATACACCAATAATAAAAATCAATTTTTAATTATTATTTATATTTGTCATTATATTATAAATAACTTAATAAAAATCAAAGGAATACTTGAAAATATTAAATATCTTTATTAATACGAACAAAAATATATAATCTTAGTGATAAAAAATGAGCATTAGTCCCAAGCGTATACTGTATCTAGATGAAGTTCGTTCATTGGCAATCATGCTGGTTGTAATCGGACACGTATCCAGATTGTTTTCATATGATTTCTATAGCTGGCTATTCTGTAGTGGCGTGTTCTCACTTACACGTATTGGCGTTCCACTCTTCTTTACAGTTAGTGGATCTCTTCTTTTGACAAGAAAATATGAAGTAAAGAAATTTCTTGAAAAGCGTTTCAAGCGTGTATTCCTGCCATTTTTATTTTGGATTATAGTGTACATTATTGCGGGAATTCTCATATGGCATTACCAGCCAACAATAACTTATTTTATTGATACTGCATTTGGTGTACAGGACTATTCAAGACCATTCTGGTTTATCTGGTCCTTGATTGGAGTTTATCTTCTCATTCCAGTTATAGGCAGTTTCATCCGTGAAGAAGGAATGAAAGGAGCAGAATACTTGATACTGATTACATTCATTCTCTCCATATTGTACACTGTTGGATTCTTTGACTATCCTCAAATGAAATACAATTTCAGGGTAATCTTCAACTTCTTCCCTGTTCTAGGATACTTCATTATGGGATCATATATCCACAACAAGCAGTTCAAGTACTCTGACAAGAAGATGTTTGCTATAGGATGCATAGTGTTCCTTATTGGTATAGCTGGCCACTTTACAAAGATATACCTAAAGGGACTTGGAGGATATGGTCTTGCCCCAATAGACTTCTTTGACATCTTTGTAATTATGGAAACCATTGGACTCTTCATAGCATTCAAGTATGCAAGTGTGAAATGGATTAAAAAAGATGCAAAAATGATTAGGGAAAGAAAGATAGGTGAAGTAATTCTTTTATTCTCATCATGCAGTTTTGGAATATACTTCTCACACTATATCTTATTGCAATACTTGACAACCAGAAGCTTTTTAGCTCCAATAGTAAAAACCAACGCTTACCTTTGGTTACCTGTCAGTTCAGTAATCATTATTGGATTAAGCTGGTTACTCATATTTACAATGAGCAAAATTCCAATTCTTGAAATAGGAAGCGGAAGAAAATAAGCTCATTTTTTCTTTTTTTATAATTTTTTAGGATTAAATAGATAAATAATTCTTTTTTTAAAAATAGTTAAAAATAGTTAAAAATAGAAAAAATAGTTTAAAAACAGATAAATTAAATTAAAAATATAAAATAAAAAAAGGAGTTAAAAGATTCACTCCCCAACTATAGAAAAGAATTTTGGTCCAGGTTTTACGAGCCATAGGCGAGTAAAAGCTGGGGGGACTATTCTACAGTCACACACTTAGCCAAATTCTTAGGCTTATCAGGATCCAATTTTCTAATTACAGACACATGATAACTTAATAATTGAAGTGGAACTATATAAACAAGCGGAGCTAAGATATCATCTACTTCCGGATTAATTAAGAATACATTATCAGATTCAGACACTAAATCCTCATCTCCTATGGCACCAATACCTAATATATCAGCACCTCTTGCCTTAACCTCTTGCAAATTGCTCATGATCTTTTTATAATCTTCTCCTGGAGGTGCAACTACAACTACAGGAATATGCTCATCAATCAAAGCGATTGGACCATGCTTAAGTTCACCTGCAGCATAACCTTCAGCATGAATATAGGAAATTTCCTTTAATTTTAAAGCTCCTTCTAAAGCGATAGGGTAAGAGAAACCTCTTCCAATGAAGAATGCATCCTTATCCCTTTTGTATAAATGAGAAATTTCACGAATGATTCCTTGCTTCTTAAGAACCTCATCAATGTAATCAGGAACCTTTTCCAATCTTTTAAGCAATTCCTCATCATCTGCAAGGAGTGCAGAGAATAAGTAAATAGCTATTAATTGGCTTACATAGGTTTTTGTAGCTGCTACACCGATTTCAGGACCTGCTTGGGTTTGAATAACATAATCCGCTCTTCTTGTAGCGGAACTTCCCCTTACATTTACAATTGCTAAAGTTTTGGACACTTCATTAGCAGCATCCAATGCCTTCAAAGTGTCTGCAGTTTCACCTGACTGTGAAATGAATATTACAAGGGTTTTGTCATTCAATGCCTTAGCTGAATACTTGAACTCAGAAGCAAGCAAGACCTCAGTCGGTATGCCTACCAAAGACTCGATAAGATATTTTCCAGTCAATGAAGCATGGTAAGATGTTCCGCATGCAACAAAAACAACCCTGTTGATTGTTCCTTTAACTTCATCGACAATAGCCTTAACCTTATCTTTTTCAGCTAAAGTATTTTTGATTGCAACATCCTGCTCATTGATTTCCTTAATCATAAAGTGGTCATAGCCTTCTTTTTCAGCCATTTCAGGAGACCAATCAAGAACATCAATTTCCTTTTTGATCACCTTATCATTTTCATCCTTGAAGGTAACGCCATCTTCAGTAAGTATAACTATATCCCCCTTATCAAGGTATGCTATATTGTTGGTATATTTCAAAATAGCTGGAGAGTCAGATGCAACGAAGTATTCATCCTCACCAATTCCTACAATTAAAGGACTGTCCTTACGGGTAGCTACAACTTTATTCGGCTCATCTGTACAAATAGCTGCAAGAGCATAAGCCCCTTCAATAATGCCTATAACCTTACGAACAGCTTTTTCTAAATCCAATCCCTCTTTCATGAATTTATCAAGCAAGTGTGGAATTACTTCTGTATCAGTGTCTGACTTAAATTCATATCCTTCAGAGATTAGTTCTTCCTTGATTGCCAAATAGTTCTCAATGATACCATTGTGAACTACAGCGATAGTTCCTGCGGAATTCAAATGCGGGTGTGAATTTTCCTTGCTTGGATCTCCATGAGTTGCCCATCTTACATGGGCAATTCCATAGCTGCCTGGCATTTCTTCAAAGTTTAATTTAGCATTAACTTCATCTATTTTACCGGCATCCTTTTTAAGATTAATCTTACCATCACAAGCAGTAGCTAAACCAATGGAGTCATATCCCCTATATTCCAATTTGGATATGGAATCCAAAAGAATGGGTGCCACATTTTCATTTTTCAATACACATCCAACAATTCCACACATATTATCACCAAATAAAGTAATGAAATAATAATTAATAAATTTTACATTTTGAGTAAATTAATCTATGATAATTATAAATCTCTAATAATTATAAATCTTTATGATAATTATAAATCATTTATAGTTTATTTTATTTAAATCTTTTACTTAAAAATTAAATATTAATGTTATATATTTAAAATGAATTAATTAAATATTTCTAAAAATAATGAAAAAAAAGAAAAAATCATTTAACATGATTAACTAAATTAAGTAGTTGAAATTAAAAAAAATAAGTGCATACATTAAAAAAGAAGAGCAAATATTAAAAAGACTTAGTTTTTGTCTTGAAGTTTCTTAGAATTTTCCTCAACCAATCTTTTTGCTTCATCAGTCAATTCAATCCATTGCCATCCTCTAGCTAAAACCTTAGCCTTAAGAGTGCTGATATTTACTGAACTGACGAAATTTAGTTGATTGTTTTCTTTAAATGAATAAGCCCAAGTAAAACCTTGTTTGGTATTGGTTTTACGCTTTGTCACTCTGAAAAATCCTGTTTTGTTCTGTCTTTCCAATGAAGACTCATCATAGGTTTCCCTATATTTCAAGACCAAATCACTAGCCTCATCTGTAAATTCTATCCAATCCAATCCTTTATCCAAAACGATTACCTTTAATTTGTATAGATTTACAGAAACAATTCTTCTTAGCTTGCTGTTTTCATAATATTGGTATGACCAATAGTCATTTCCATTTCTCTTGTTCTCAACAAAGCTTACCCTATAAATTCCAGAGGTGCTCTTGTATTTTGAAAAATCAAACTTGTTTTGACCTCTTAATTTATTGTATTGGCGAACTTTAATCTCCTCATCATCATAAACTTGATGGATGATCTTGCTGACATATATTTTGCTTCTGCCAACATCCTTTGCAATGTCCAGCATGGTCTTGCCTGAATCATAAGCTGATAAGATATATTCAGATAATTCCTCTTTAGACATAGCTTTGCCATTAGCCTTATTGAGAGAATTATTTTCCATAAAAACAATCCTCAATATTTTTAAGTTACATATTATTTAAGAAAAATCCCCATTTTTCTTAATAATATTATTTTTTTAAGTATATATATTCTTTTCTTTTAATAATATTAATTAAAATAAAAATCAAAGAAAAATAAAAAATTTTTTAATTCTAATATCAAGTTAACATAAATATTATTAAATTGATATTGAGAAAGAGAAAGATAAAAAAAATTAAAAAATTGGTGAAATTTAAATTATATTTATTAATTATATTTATTAATGATAATAAATATAAAATTAAATATTATAAAATATAAATTTTTTAAAATAATTATTAAGTTCAATTAATGAATTATTTTCAAAAATAATTATTAAACGATGATTAAAATGGATTCTAAAAATTTACTTTATGAAGGAAAAGCAAAAAGCGTTTTCCAAGGCGAAAATCCTGATGAAGTCATAATTGACTTTAGAGATGACATGACTGCAGGAGATGGTGCTAGAAAAGAAAGCATGGGGCAAAAAGGTTACATTAACTCAGTTATTTGTGCAAAGATCTTTGAAACTCTTGAAGATGCTGGAGTTGAAACACAATTGATTGAACTATGCGAACCTTGTGTCATGAAAGCTAAAAAACTTGATATGATTCCTATAGAAGTTATAGTTAGGAACATAGCTACTGGAAGCATTATCAGGAAATTCCCATTTGAAGATAAAGCTCCATTCAACCCACCCCTTATACAAATGGACTTTAAGGACGATGAATTCCATGACCCAATGTTGAACGATGCAATAGCTATTGCTCTTGGAATAGCAAGCAAAGAGGACTTAGACAAATTAAGAGAGCTTGCTCTTAAGGTAAATGAAGTCATGAGCAAAATGTTTAAGGACATTGGAATCATTCTTGTAGACTTTAAAATCGAATTCGGTAAGGACAAGGATGGAAACATTATCTTAGGTGATGAGATAAGCCCTGACAGCTGCAGATTATGGGATGCTGAAACCCTTGATATGCTTGATAAGGAACTCTTCAGACAAGGAAAGGATGATGAGGTCATCGATGCATATGAAGAAGTGTTCAACAGACTCTTAACCGATGCAGATAAAGAAAAATGGGGAATCTGAATAATCTAAGAATTTAAATTAATCTAAAGAATTTAAAATATTAAAATGATAATAATTATAATCAAAATATTGAACTATTATTAAAATATAAATCAAAGTAATAAAATTAAATTTAGGTGATTGAAAATGATGTATGACATGGAAGTTAAAGTTTCCTTAAAACCGGGAATGTTAAATCCAGAAGCAACCACTATTCAAAGATCCCTTGCTCTTTTAGGATATGAAGTAAAAGGAACCAAAACAAAAGAAATCATTACTTTTTGTATGGAAGCGGATTCCGAAGATGATGCAAGAGAAAAAGTAGATGACATGTGTCAAAAACTATTATGCAACCCAATTATCCACAATTACACTATAAAAATCATTAAAATGGATTTAAGCTGCGGATGCGGATGCGAATAGATGGAATAATTGAAATATCTTAAGCAAAAAAGACAATTTAAAAACTAAAATTTATTCATAAAGTGATAAAATGGCAATTGGAATTATAAGATTCCCTGGAACTAACTGCGACCGTGATGTTTATAAGGCTATTGAACTTGCAGGCGGCCAAGCAGAGTATATCTGGTGGAATAATGAAGATCTAACTGATTATGATGGAATTGTTATACCTGGAGGATTCTCTTACGGAGATTACTTGCGTGCAGGAGCAATAGCTTCAAACACTCCTGTTGTGGAAGGAGTAAAGGCACTTGTAAAAGAGGAAAAGCCAGTTCTCGGAATATGTAATGGAGCACAGATTCTTGGAGAGATTGGACTTATTCCAGGATTGTTCATTACTAATGAAGTACCTAAATTCAATTGTGAATGGTCTAAATTGAAAGTTGCAAACAATAAGACCCCATTCACTAAAAACTTTGAAAAAGGCCAAGTAATTGACATTCCAATAGCTCACGCTGAAGGAAGATTCTACACTCAAGACATTGATCTTATGAAAGACCAGGATCAAATCGTTCTTCAGTTTGCAGAGGAAAATCCTAATGGGTCTATGGAAGCAATTACTGGTGTTTGTGATGAATCGGGACTTGTTCTTGCAATGATGCCACACCCAGAAAGGGCTACCACAAAACTATTGGGTTCAGATAACGGTCTTGAATTCTTTAAAGGTATGTTAGATAGTATTTAAGCTATCTAAATATACTAAATTTTTTAATCCATTTAAATCAATTGAAAAAAATTTACAAACTCATTTTTAAAATATAAATTAAGGAAGATAACATGCCAGTATATTTAATAGGTGCAGGTCCGGGAGACCCTGATTTAATAACTTTAAAAGCTGTGAAAGCATTAAACAAAGCAGATGTGGTTTTATATGATTATCTTGCTAATGAAGAGATTCTAAAGCATGCTCCAGAAAATGCAAAACGCATTTATGTAGGTAAAAAAGCAGGAGAACATTATAAGACACAGGATGAAATCAATCAATTGATCATTGAAGAAGCTAAAGAGAATGAAAATGTAATCAGATTGAAAGGTGGAGATCCATTTGTATTCGGCAGAGGTGGAGAAGAGCTATTGGCCCTTGCAAAGGAAAACATAGACTTTGAAGTTATTCCTGGAGTTACCTCAGCTATCGGTGCACCTACAAGCATGGCATTTCCAATTACACATAGGGCAGTTGCAACCTCATTTACAGTTGTAACAGGTCATGAGGACCCAACCAAAAAGGACAAGCAGGTTAAATGGGATTACACCGCAGATACCTTAATCATCCTTATGGGAATCGGAAACATTAAGGAAAACACTGAAGAGATCATGAAATACAGAGACCCTAAAACTCCTGCATGCGCTATTGAAAGCGGAACACTACCAAATGAAAGGGTCGTATTTGGAACCCTTGAAACAATAGCTGACAAGGAAATCAACACACCAGCAATACTTGTGATTGGTGATGTGATTAACGTATTTAAAGAGATTAAGGGAATTGAATAATCCTTTAATTTATCTTATTTTTATTATTCAAAAACTTAAAATCTATTTTTTTTCAGCTTTCAAAAGCTTTTTTCAAACTTTAACGAAAATTTTTCATAAAAATATTATCATAAATCCAAATGAGTATTACTTTGAAAAATGAGTTATTTTAATTAAAAAACTAAAATAATTAAAATCTATTTTTAAAATTTATTAAACTTAAATTTATTGAGAGAATATGAAAAATTAGATTAAATTAATTTTTAAAATCAAAAATAAAGAAAAATAAGCTAAAAAAGACATCAAATTTATATATTATTAAAGATAAACATAATATCAACTCAAATATACTTTATATAGTGTCTGAGTGAATTGCTAAAAAAGAGGTGTTTAATTATGGAAATCGGTGAAATTATTAGTGATGCTGCAATGTATCCTATTAATAACGTAAAAGCACTTGTAATCTATGGGGTGCTTGGTATTGTTGCATTTTTAGCATTAATCATTACTGGTGTTGGATTAATTGGCGCTGGTGAAGCTACTGGATTATTATCCGGAGGATTAGGGATTTTAGGAATTGTTGGAATCATCATTGCAATAGCAATATTCGCACTGATTGTTGGATATATGTTAGATGTTGTGAAAATAGCTATCAACAGAGAAGATAGCGCTCCTGAAATTGATCCTGTAAGACAAATTATCAATGGTATCAAATTATTTATTTTAGCAATAATTTACATGATAATTCCAATCATAATAATGGTTATCCTATCTGCCATCAATGAAACTTTAGGTTTAATTTTAGGATTCATATTATTGATTGTATTTGATATACTTTTAGTAATTGCCCAATGTAGATTTGCAAAAACCGAAAGTTTAGGAGAAGCTTTGAACATTGGTGAAGTAATCAATGACCTCAAAGAAATCGGAATTGTAAAAGTCCTTGCAATAATCATTATTATAGGAATCATTTCTTACGTTTTATCTGCTATAGCTACTGGAATTGGAAATTTCTCTGAAATTATTGGGGCAATTTTATCTGGTATCGTTACTATATATACTGCATTCCTACAAAGCAGAGCATACGGTTTATTATATTCCGATGCAGAATAAAACCAATCAAGTTTTGACCTTCGGTCAAAATTTGAGCAAAAATTTTAAGTTAGTTTAGAGTTTTTACTCTTAAACTAATACTTTTCTTTTTTTAAAAATAGGATTTAAACAATCATAAAAATCAGCACAAAAAATACTCCTTTTAAAAAATTAAAAAATAGTGCTAAAAAAGAAGAAATTTTAATAAACTCTTTTTAGAAAAGTTTGGAAATCAATCTAAATTATCTGCCCTTTTCAAAGCTTTTTTTACTCTAAATGCAATGTATTGGGTTCCTCCACGCATTACACGTCTAAACTCTGCCCAATCAAGATTTGCCAAGAAAGTCTTCACAATATATGCAAATGAGAAATAATATTTGCTCATCAAATTGTCCCTTAATTTCTCTATCTCCTTATGATCAGCATAAGGATAATCTACAAGGCAATTCAAGTAACCGTCATCATTTAGCCATTTGGAATAATCTTCTGTAATAAGATAACCATTCTCTTTAGCCCAATCATAGAATCCGGTTCCTGGGAAAGGCACCGCTTGCTGGAAGAAACACATGTCAGGATAAACTGATTGAGCAAACTTATAGGTTTCATCGATTGTTTCAAGACTGTCACCGGTAAGGCCAATCATAAAGCATCCGAACACCTTAATGTCCAATTTCCTTGCATTTTCCGCAAATGCCTTAGATTGCTCAAGAGTGATACCTTTCTTGATTTCATTTAAAACTTCCTGATTTCCAGATTCATAACCGCAAACAAGCAATCTGCAACCTGCATCCTTCATCTTTTTCATGGTTTCGAAAGTCAAATCCACTCTTGTATTGCAGGACCAAACAGGCTCCAAACCTCTTCTGTTGATTTCATCACAGAACTCAATGACTCTTGGCTGGTTTACAGTGAATGTATCATCTTCAATGAAGATCTCCTTAATCTCCGGAAGCTCATTTAGAATATATTCGAACTCATCTGCAAGGTCACTGACAGATCTTGTCCTGTAAATCCTTCCACCCATTGTAGATGGATAGCTGCAGAAATTGCACTGGTTTGGACATCCTCTTGATGAAACGATTTGAATCATTGGCTTTTGGGCAAATGCATAAGCGTAATCATCAAAGTTCAAGTATTTCTCATAAACCTTGGAAACATAAGGAAGGCTATCCAAATCATCTAATGGCTCTCTATCTTCAGTATGCTTGACAGCAAAATCAATGGAATCAGCTAATAGATTAACATCATCTAAAGCAGCAATATCATCACCATCGCAGTTCACCCTATATGAAACTCCCTTGACATTTGACACATCATCAGAAATTATAAGTTCACCAACTGTATAGTCATATTCCTGACGAAGGATATAGTCAATGCCTAAGCATTCTTTAAGAACTGCATCAGGCAAGATAGTTGCATGGGTTCCTCCAATCATTATTTTAGCTTTAGGATAAGCTTCCTTAATTGAATTGATAACCTTATAATCATAAGCGCAGGTAGGGGTTGTAATCTCAGCCATGATATAATCAGGTTCATACCCCTTCACTTCATTGACGGTATCCTCAATTGAGTATGCCTTTGTAATGCAATCAACAAGCTTGCATTCAAATCCTTCCCTTTCACACACTCCAACACAGTATGCTAACCAATAGGGATAGTACAAAGTGCCTGATTTGGTCTTTTCAGGCCATCTGCTTGCCCTGCTTATATTGAATTCATAGGGCAAGTTCAAAAATAAAATCTTCATTAATATCACGGATAAATATAATTTAAATAAATTGATAAAATTTATACATATTTTTTTACATATATAATTTTAGATATAAGTATTATATAAATTTAAATAAGTATTAAATAAGATTTATAAAACAATAAATATTTCAAAAACATATTATTAATTATAATCTCAAGATGTGGAAATATGGTAAAGAGAATAGCTATCACAAGACCTAAGGAAAGATCTAAAGCTGCAAAGGAATTCATAGAAAACTATGGAGGAGAAGCGGTTATAGTGCCAACATTGGAATTGAAACTGGAAAATACCGATTCACTAAAGGAATTGATGGGCAGATTTGGAGAATTGGACTGGTTAATATTCACTTCAGTCAGTTCAATCGATTCAATATTCAAGTTTTATCCGGACTTTGCTCAAACTTTAAATCCTGATTGCAAAATTGCTACTATTGGCACAAAAACTGCAGAAGTAGCTATGAATAAAGGACTCCATATAGATATCATACCAAAAGATTATACTGCTGAAGGACTCATTGAAGAATTTAAAAGAATCGACTTAAATAATAAAATTGTTGGCGTTCCCCGTACATTTTCTGCAAGGACTATTTTACCTGAAGAACTCAAAAACATGGGGGCTGAAGTCATCTTGGCAGAAAGCTATAAGTCAGTCATTCCAGATGACAAAAAAGACATTGAAAATTTAATTCAAGAAATCATAGATGAAAGGATAGATGGAATAACATTTACAAGTCCACTTACTGTGGTGAACCTATTCAAGACAGCTGAAGATGATCAAAAGGATGAACTTGTTGAAAAGTTATCAAGTTCCACACTTACAGTAGCCATTGGACCAATAACTGGAAAAATACTTGACGATTATAATGTAAAGCACATCTATCCTGAAAGATACACAGTCAAAGACATGATTGACTTGATGTTTAGGGAATTGAACAATCAAAATTAGATAAAAGCAATGCCATAATATGATGCTTTTTATCAATAATATATGAAAATATATGAAAATATATGAATAATAATCTAAGACAAGGGGGAATTTCTATCAACCAATTTAAAATAAGCATAATCATACCTGTTTACAATGGAGAGAAATATCTTCCAATTACTTTAGATTCAGTTATCAATCAAACAATAGGAATTGAAAACCTGGAAATAATAATAGCTAATGACTGTTCCACAGACAATACAAAGCAGATAATTGAAGATTATAAGGAAAGAATCAACAATGAGACTAATAAGGAAACCATTAAGTCAATCCACCTTGTGGAAAACATGGGTGGGGCATTTGGTCCTCGAAACATAGCATTGAACCATGTGAATGGAGAATATCTGATGTTCATAGATTCAGATGACACTTATCCTTTGGATGCATGTGAAACATTATACAATAAGATCAATGAATATGAATGCGACATTGCCTTTGGAAGATACTTGAGGCATTATCCAGAGAAAAATATCATTCGAAAGTCATACACTCCATACGTAGACAGCTTAAAAAAGCCATATGTCGATTACCTTGATGATTTGGTTAAAGGTTCTAACTTAAATGGATTCATAGGTTCACTCTGGAAAAACATCATGAGCAGATTCTTTTATGGTAAATCCATTAAGAAGGAAAACAATGAAGAGATATTCATTAAGGATTTCAAAGCGGAAAAGAATGATGAAATAGCTATTTTAAAGATCTTGCCATCATTCTGGTCTAAAATATACAGAACCGAACTGATAAGGGAAAATGGCATCAAGTTTCCAGAATGCATCTCTGCTGAGGACTTGAACTTCCTATTGGAATCATATATCAAAAGCGAAAAAGGAATTCTGTTTTTAAACAATAAGATTGTTTACAATTATTTCATGAGACTTGAAGATGAAGACAAGTCCATTACAAAAAACATTAACTTCAGATTAGTGCACGATTCACTGAAAGCCTACAGATTGTCTTCAGAGCTTTCTGATGAATATGGCATCAGGAATAAAGATCTCTTCCTGAATCCTTACCTATTGAATTGGATTAGTCTATGGTTAAGCAGGGATAATTCAAAAGAGGAAAATAAGGTATTCCTTAATGAGATTGAAATGATGGAACATGGCAAGAAGAATGGATTGAAATACAAGCTAATTCTAAAATTCATTAAAGTCCTATTGAAAATCAAATAATGAGTAATTTAAAAAAATTGCTTATCAAAATAAATAATTTTTAAATATTATGCTAACATATTATAAATAAGAAAGAAGAGAAAAATCTTGAAGAGGTGAAAAAATGAAAGACGTTATGATTTGGCCGATATATCTTGATGCTGGAAAATCATTGAATGAAGGCAGAAAAATATCTAAAGAATATGCCGTCTCTGAACCAAGAATTAAGGAAATTGTAAAGGCTACTCAAAAATTAAGATACAAATATTATGCTGAAGAGGATAAGGCATATCCTGGCGAATGGTACAATAAATCCGGAAGAGTCATCATCACCAGCGATGACAGCAAAAAGGAAATTCTAATCAATTTATCAAACACCATCAAACAAATGAGAGAAGCCAAACAATCAAATAGGCCTGGCAATAAAAAAGGCAAAAAAGGAAAAAGAAGAAAATAAAATTCAATTTACAGTAAGAAAAAAATAAAAAGGCGTTAAAATGACAAAAAACATACCACCAGAAATGAAAGAAAGATATGAAGAAGCTAGAAGACTTATAGAATCTTCAAAAGACATTAAGATTTACAGCCATACTGACTGCGACGGAATCTCATCAGGAGCAATCTTAACAGGAATCCTAAAAAAGATTGGAAGGAAATTAGGCGAGGATTTTGAAATTGAAATCGTTAACCTCGATGTTTTGGAAAATGTTCCAATTGAACATGAATTGACAATATTTTCTGACCTTGGGTCTGGACAGCCTGTTGATAAGAATGCAAATAAGGATTCCAAAATACTTATTCTCGACCACCACCCTCCACTTAGAGACATTGATTACTGCGATACAGTAGATTATGACTATTTGGAAATAAATCCTATTTTTTATGGAATAGACGGATCTGGAGAAATTTGTGGAGGAGGTCTATGTTACCTTCTTGCTAAGGAATTCGGTTTTACCGATTTAAGCTGGCTTGGAATATTGGCAGCTATTGGAGACATACAAAACGGTAAAACTGGAAAATTGGAAGGAATGAATAGAACTATCCTTAAGGATGCTGAAGACGAGGGATTAGTTAATGTAATCAAAAATGACCTATCATTATACGGCAGACAAACAAGACCGTTGTTTGTTGCATTATCCTATTTCAGCGATGTAAACTTGGAAATCACAAATGACCAGAACAGGTCATTGGACTTGTTAAAAAGACTTGGCATAAATACCAGAAACCCTGTAAATGACACATCCATCAGATCCTGTGATTTAAGCCAAAACGATAAATTCAAATTAATCAAAGAATTAATTAACATGATTACAAAGGAAATCCCTAGCAGATATGCAATTCATGCTCCAAAATTAGTTATGGGAGAAAGCTATGAATTTGCAAATGAGGAGAAATACACCTTCTTAAGGGATGCATCAGAATTTTCTACAGCAATGAATGCATGCGTTAGAAATGAAAGGCCTGAAGTTGCTTTGAAACTATTGGATTTGACAATAAGAAGAAACGAAATCTTAAGTGACAATAATGTTTCAGTAGATATTGAAAGCGATAGGGCAGTGGTGCTAGATGAACTTGAAGAGATTTCAAAAGCCCATAGGTTCTATTTGGCACAGAACATTAAGACCATTGGTGAATCTGACTCTATAGTGCAAATGGAAAATATCCAGTATTTCGATGGGGAAGGCATAAGAAGCAATGTTGTAGGTACAATTGCTGGAATGGTCCTAAGTCAAGGAGATTGGAGAAAACCTATTATTGCATTTACCCAAGTGAGTGAAGAGAATGATGATTTGAAGATTTCACTTCGTTGCTCTAAGCTACTCGCTTATGATGGAGTTCACTTTGGGAAAATAATCAGAAAAGTGTCTCAGAGTTTAGGTGGAAACGGTGGAGGTCACGATGTAGCTTGTGGTGCTTATATCCGTAAAGACCAAAAAGAGGAATTCTTTGACATGATGAACAAGGAATTGGAAGGTAAATTGGTACTTGATTAATCCTTCAATGCCAATTTATTAATACCAACACTATTTTTTTATATATGCATTTATTAAGACTATTTTTATTTATACTCATTTAAAAACTATTTTTTTAAGTAAATTTTTTAAATAAATTTTACATTCAAATAGACTTTATAAAAAAGTAAAATAAACTTTAAATATTATAAATGACAAAGTAACTATTAACTAGAAATAATTAATTCTTTCAATAAAATAAATTAAGTGGTTATTATGGAAATCTTACAAAAAAGAGGAGCATTGACTCATTTTCAAATTTTAGGGGAAATCTCTAAGCAAGAACCAAATCTTAAGCAAAAGGATTTGGCTGAACGTTTAGGAATTACAATTCAAGCGGTTTCTGAAAACATCAAAACATTGACTGAACTTGAATACATCACATCTAAAGATGGTAGAGCACCATATAAGATTACCCAAAAGGGAATTGCTAAAGTAAAAAAAGATGCAATTACCTTAAGAAAGTATTCTGATAGTGTTCTTGAAACCATGACCTATTATAAATCTACTTGGCCTGCAATTGCTAAGGAAGACTTGAAGGAAGGTGACGAAGTAGGTTTATTTATGGAAGATGGCAGATTATACGCTTCAATCAATGCACAGACTGATGCATACGCTGATGTAATATTGGATACTAAAAAAGGATTTGATGTTGCTTTAACCAATCTTAAGGGAACCATTGAAATCAAGGAAAGTAAAATCCTTATAATTACATTGCCTCCAATAAAACAAGGAGGATCAAGGTCTGCAGATATCGACTTGATTAAGGAAATCTATGATGGAAAATATGAAAACTATGGCTTAAGCTCAATTGACAAGGTTGCAGCAATTGGAACCACTTCCCATGTAATAGCTAATGCTTTAGGCATGCCAATAGATATTGAATTTGGAGTGAGTGAAGCAGCTCAATCTGCAGTTAGAAAAGGATTGAATGTATTGATCCTTTCAATCGGAGATATGAGCAAAAACATTGCAAAAGACTTGGAAGAAGCTAATGTGCCATATCAAGTCATAGATGCTAAAAAATCAACTATTGAACTTTAAGAATATATTTTTATATATTTTTAAATTCTCTTCTTTTTTTATATATTTTAACATTTTCAATAAAAAAAAAAAAAAAAACTACTTTTAAAAAATTTTCTAAAATCTTAAAAAAAGTAAAAAAACTATTTTTAAAAAAACTTCTAAAGTAAAATAAAAAAAACTATTTTTAAAAAATATTTACAGTTTAAAAAAAAAAAAAAAAGTAAAAAAACTATTTAGAAATTAAATAGCTTTTTCTTCACAATAACTTTGGAATCTGCATTTTCTACATTTATTTGGGTTTTTAGTAGGTATCGGGTCTCTTTTATCATCAATTAATCTATGTAAAAAATTGATTGTGTACCTAATATTCTGTTCATTGCTTTCATTGAATTCTTCACTCCAGAATATATTGTCTGTTCCCCTTTGCCTTAATGCAGCAATGATTGTACGGTTATCATCTCCAATCATGTTTTTAAATGCCAAGCAGTAAGCGCGAACTTGATTGATTGTTGATGGATAAGCCCTGTTTCCAGGTTTATCGTCAATGATGATTATCTTATCGGGAGTCATTCTAACTTCATCAATAAAACCGCGAATTCCATCTTCAGTATCAATCACAAACATTTCACGAGACAAGATTTCCTCTTCCTTAGACAATTCAAAAGCATCTTGAAAAGTTGATGGCTGAGCGGTTTCCTTGAATTTTTCCTCTAAGCGGGAATGTCCTTCAGTTCCTTCAAGCATTTCTTGAGTTGGTGCAGTGCTAACTCCTTGGCAATATTCAAGGTATAAACTGTATTCGCAATATCCTTGTGTATTTAGCCAGCTAATTGGAAAATTAGCTTTCTCATCAATAATTCGAACCATCTTATAATTTTCATGACGTTCAAAATCTAAAATATTGAATTCGTCTATAATAAGTTTATTTTCCATAGAATCCCCTAATAATAAAAATATCTAAAAAAATAAAATTAAAAAATCTTAAAAAAACAAGAAAAAAATAAAATAATTATTAAAGAATAATTAAATAATTATTAAAGAATAATTAAATAATTATTAAATAATTATGAAATATATTAAATAATTAATAATTTCTTCTACTAAAAAATACATCAGTATTCTCTTCAATAACAGTAGTTCTGGTAATGCCATCTAAAAGTCTGGTTTTACCTGCAATTCTTCCAAGAATTACATCAATAATTATTGGGAACCAGTAAATTTTAGAAAGAGACCTGATCAATGCTTGAGAATAGGTAATGGAATAATCCCTTCCAAGCCTGCCTCTTCTTGGCACCGCTGATTTAACTTCAATAAACATCAATCTTTTACCAACAGTTGCACCTATATTCTTCTCTAAAATTGTAAAATACGCTAAAATTAGGAATGGAAGAATAAATACAAAGTAATGGTAAATTTGGAACATATTGAAGTAGTTTATAAAGAAATATGCGAAATAGGAAATAATCCACATAAATGCAGAAACTACAAAGAAATCGAGAATATATGCTACAACTCTTTTACCGAATAAGTCCATCAAATCACCATCTGATTATTTATTATAAACCTATAATTTAAAATCTTAATTTAACATACTCTTGGAACAGGATCTGCTATAGGGGTTTCTAGGATTCTAACTCCACCAATGCCTGTTTCAATCAATACTTTATCATCATCAATAACTTCACCGATAATGGCTGCATCCTTACCATATTTGTCGGTTTTAATAGCTGCCAATACTTCTTCAGCCTTTTCAGCTTTTACACCCATTAAAACTTTTCCTTCATTAGCAACTTCATATGGATCAATACCTAACATATCAGATGCTGCTCTAACTGCCTCTTTAACAGGAATAGCTTCATCCTTAAGCATGACTCCAACACCGGATTTACGAGCCATTTCATTTATGCAGTTTGCAAGTCCTCCACGGGTAGGGTCTTTCATAGCAGTTACTCCACCTACTTCAAGAGCCTTGGAAATGATTCCCCACATAGGAGCTACATCAGATTTCAATTCAGTTTCAAATCCGAAACCTTCCCTAAAGGACATTAAGCTCATTCCGTGGTCTCCAACACTACCAGTGATTATGATTTTATCTCCAACACTTAAAGTGGAATCCTTGATTACTTCTCCTTTTTTAGCAATTCCAATACCAGTAGTTACAATAACAATACCATCAAGCTTGTCTTGTTCCATTACTTTAGTGTCTCCAGTAATGACTGCTACATCAGCTTCTTCACAGGTATCGCTTAAAGATTTTATGATTTTATCCAAGTCTTCAATTGGAAAACCTTCCTGTAAAATCATTGCATTTGAAATAGCTAAAGGCTTTGCACCCATTACAGAAACATCATTTATAGTTCCTGCTGCTGAAATTCTTCCAATATCTCCACCAGGGAAGAACAATGGGTTTACGGTATGACCATCAGTTGTTACAACAATCTCATAATCTCCAAGAGGGATTGTTGCACCATCATCCAATGCATCTAAGCCGTATCCTCCTTCAACTGATTTTTTTGATAAATTATTTAGAATGGTCTGTGAGATCAAATTTCCCATTACTTCTCCACCAGCACCATGTGACATTCCTATCTTCATTTTATCTCCTTAATGTTAATAATTAAAATAAATAACAAGCAAAATTAATATCTTGCTCAAACTTATAAAAGATTCGTAATATCTTCAATAGTTTATAACATTATAATATATCTAATTAATATTAAATAAGTATTTGCTATTTTAAAAAAATAAAAATAAATTAGTTATTTGAAAAAAAGTAAAAATTAGTTAAAAAAGCAATCTAAAAAATAACTAAAAAATAGCTAAAAAAGTAAAATAAACTAAAAAAAGTAATAAATGTAAAAATTAGTAAAAAAAAGGGTAATAAGTAAAAATAAATAAAAAAAGATAGAATAACAGAATTATTCTACAATAACTCCGTTAACAACACCATCTTGACCAGGTCTGGAGGTAACTTTTGCGTGACCTAATTCGGTTTCTACAATAGCACCTTTGGTGATGATGTTCCTTCTTACGTAGTTAGGGTTAGCACTGTTTTCAATTACGTTTAAGATTTCTACAGTGTGAGCTTTACCGTCAGCATCGATAACGTTGATTTGGTTTTCGAATGCTAATCTGTGTTTTTCGTTTCCACCACGGGTTCTGATTTTTCTTAATTTTTTCTCACCTAATCTGGTTTCTGCAGATTCTCTACCTAATTCAGATTTCCTTTTACCACGGTTTGCAACTCTTCTAGCACCAGATGGAGATCTGGTTGATTTTCCTTGACAAATAGCCATAACAATATCTCCTTATATTATTTTTTCCGTAACCTATGTAATTATTAAATTTTTTCCATAAGATCCAAGTTAAATTTACATAAAGTAATCTAATGGAATGAATTTTTTAAAATATGAAACTCAAAAAACAAGCTTCCGCTTTGCTTGATAAGAGATAAATTCAATAAAAATTTATTTTCAATAATTATTAAATTTATTTTTGATTTATTTTTTTAAAGATTGAGAATAAAATTCTCATAAATAAGCAAGTTAATTAATGATTCTTACTGCAAGATAAAATAAGAATGTATATATTTATATTCAAAACTATATATAAAGGTAACTATTTTTCAGTCCTTTAAAAATTTAAAATTAAAGAATAATATCAAAAATATTATAATTTAAAAAATTTAAAAAATTTAAAAAAGGAACAGAGCAAAAAATAAAATAAAATAAAATAAAAAAAATGAAAAGATAAAAAATCTTATAAAACAGTATCAACATCAGAGATACTATCTAGTACAATGATATCAATATCCTCTTCATTAACTCTTTCTTTTTCATCTTCATCTAAAGTTGAATTGACAAGAATAGCACTCATTCCGGCATTAACTGCACCCATACAGTCAACATCCAATTTATTTCCAATCATAATGCTTTTTTTAACATCACAAGCCATTCTTCTGCATGCTTCTATATATATTTCAGGATCTGGCTTTTCAACTCCAACTTCCTCTGAAGTGATTACGATGTCAAAAAAGTGGTATAAATTCAATCTAACCAATTTTTCCCATTGCTTAATGGTGATTCCATTAGTGATTGCACCTAATTTATATCCTTTACTTTTAAGGTAAATCAATATTGCACTTGTTCTAGGGAATGGTCTTAAAAGAGCAAATTTCACATTGTGATATGTTGTCATTCCAATAGCTACTAAAAGAGGATCTTCCTTTCCTAAAACTTCTTCTGTTAAGATATTGAAGTGTCTGGAATAATTTGAACCTTTTTCTTTAATAATATCCTTTAGTAAATCATATGCTTCCTCTGGTTCTAAAGGTAAACCATTGTTACACATACTTTCAATAGCTGCATGTCTTGCCAAATCTGCAAAACTTGAAGTGTCTACAAGAGTATCATCAATATCAAAAAATACTGCTTTTGTCATCATTACACCAAATACTAAAATGTTTTAAGCAATTAAGCATTGAAATTTCATTTTCTTAATATTAATTTCTTAATTATATTCTAATTATATATTTATTTTATTATTATATAAAAATTCCTAAAGAAAATTATTTATATAGCAAAATATTTGTAAATTTTAATTCATTAGGAATTAAAAGAAAGCATCTAAACTTTGTTGCCTTTCATTGGAAGATAATTCCCTTAATCTATCCTTGTCATAACCTAAAGGTTCCATCATCCTTGAAACTGCAGGAATCAACTGATTTTCAATATAATATTCCTTATCATATTCTATTCCTTCACTATATTCATAAGGAACTGCTCTCTGACTTATTGAACCTTTTCCCTTAGCTATAATGTATTGGACAATGGTTCCTTTACCTACCTTGATTCCGTGAGATTCTATCTCTCGAGCAGCAATAACATGAGGGCCAACCTGTTTGTAATCATCAAGATTTTTGGTGATTTGAGTATGGATAACCAATTCCTTCATATCAAGATTACCTGACTTGATTTGCTTTAGAACTTTGCTGATGATTTTTTCAGCCTTTTTAACATTACCCTCTTCTAAAATAGCCATTAAGATATCTTCTTGAGTTTTCTTTGCAATTGGAGCCCAATCTCTCCTAACAAGTTCCAATCCTTTTGCAATGATCTTACCATCTTCAATAACAGCATATCTTTTTTTGCTTACAAAGAACCCTCTTCTATAGAATCCTTCAAATTCCAATTCCATTGTATCAGGTAAAGACCCATTGAAATAAGATAAAAACTTATCCTTTTGCACCTTTATCTCATTTTCAATAGCTATTTGCTCAGGGGATTCAATCATTTTTACACCTAAAATTAATTATATATTATATACAATAATATCTTTTTTATCTTTTTAATAAATCTTTTTAATATTTATCATCCTTAAATTTGAAAATCATGTTCAAAAATATGTTCTAAATTTTATCTATATAATAAGTATCTAATATCTATCAAATACCTATCTAATATCTATTAAATATCTATCAAATATCTATCAAATATCTATCAAATAGATATTATGAACTTAAACATTTAATATTTAATATCTAACTTAATATTAAGAATAGTAATATATATTAAACTAAATTTGAATTCTTAATAAAAAATATATATAATAAAGTTCAATATAATAAAAACAGTTTAATATAATAAAAACAGATAAAGGGATTGCTATGAAAGACTCTGAGAAAATTATTATAGAATTCATCAAGTTGTCAAAAAATCGAGAGAAAATATTCAAAGCATTAGATGGTGAAACTCTAAAGCCTACAGATATAAGCAAAAAGACAAATATCCATAGTAACAATGTAAGTCGCATTCTAAGTCAATTGCGAGAGAAAAACTTAGTTCGTTTATTAAACCCTGAAACCAAACGAGGCAGATTATACGAATTAACAGACTATGGAAAAGAAATTTTAAATTTAATGAAATCACAAAATTAGGATTCATTAAATTTAAAAAAAAAATAGTAAAAAAATTAAAAAAAATAAAATATTAAAAAAATAATAAAATAATAAATAATAAAAAAATAATTAAATAATAAATAATAAAAAAATAATTAAAAAATAAAATTATATTTCTATTTCTAAAGCAATAGGACAATGATCAGAACCCATTATATCAGATTTGATATATGATGCATTTACATTGTCTTTAAATTCTTCATTTACAAAGAAGTAATCTAAACGCCATCCAACATTTCTTTCTCTTGCACGGGTTCTATAACTCCACCATGTATATTGGTCCTTTTCATCTCCATGCAACATTCTGAATGTATCAATATAACCATTATCCAGGAATTTAGTTACCCATTCTCTTTCTATAGGCAAGAAACCTGAAACATCTTCATTATTTTTTGGTCTTGCAAGATCAATTTCCTTATGAGCAGTGTTCAAGTCACCACAAATCACCAAATTGTGACCCTTATCCCTTAAATCATTAGTATAATCAAGGAATGCATCATAGAAATCAAGCTTATATTTCAATCTTTCATCACCACTTCCCCCATTAGGATAGTAAATGTTTAAAAGAGTGAATCCCTCGAAATCCAATCTTTGAAGTCTTCCTTCAATATCAAACTTTTCAATTCCCATTCCAGAATAAACCTCTTTAGGTTCAATAGCTGTATAAGTGGCTACTCCACTGTATCCTTTTCTTTCTGCTGAATTGAAATAGCTTGTATAGCCTGGAACATTAACTAATTTTTTAGGCAACTGGTCTATTTGAGCCTTGGTTTCCTGAAGGCATATAACATCTGCCTTTTCCTCATTGAACCAATCAAGAAAGCCTTTTTTATGAATAGCCCTAATACCATTTACATTCCATGAGATAAGTCTAACATCTGTCATAAAAATCACATTAAAAACAATAATTGAAAAATAAAAAATAAAATTAAGTAAAATAAATAAAAAAAGAATAAAAATAAAAAGATAAAAGCTTGAAATTAATCAAACTTTACTCCCTCTTCTAAAGGCACCTCTCTTAACCAGCTAATGTCACTTTTATAAAGCATTCTAATGTCAGATAAATCATATCTAATCATTGCAAGACGTTCAATACCTAAACCGAATGCTAAAGCTGGTGTGTTAATGCCTAAAGGCTCTAAAACTTCTGGCCTGAACATTCCACAACCACCAAGTTCAATCCAGCTTTCCTTTTCTTCCAAGTAGATTTCACACTCAGTTGAAAGATAGGTGTAAGGGAAATAAGCTGGTCTGAATCTTACTTCAAAACCTAATTTCTTATAGAATTCCTTTAGAGTACCCAATAAGTTTTGATAATTGATTCCAGGAGCAGCAACAAGCCCTTCAACTTGATGGAACTCTGGCAAATGCTTGTAGTCAAAGGTTTCTCTTCTGAATACTCTTCCTACTGAAAACATCTTAATAGGAAGTTCACCTTTTGCCAATCTTTGAGTGGAAATTCCTGTAGTGTGGGTTCTTAAAACAGATTGACGAGCAATATCCTCATCCCAATCATAGTTCCAACCTTCAGAACCGGTATTTCCACCATCTTCATGAGTTCTTGCTACTTTTTGAACAAGCTCATCATCTGGCAAATCACAAGTTAAAGGATTTTTCACATAAAATGTATCCTGCATTTCTCTTGCAGCATGATCTTGAGGTTGGAAAAGAGAATCAAAATTCCAGAAGGCAGACTCCAAATAATCGCCTTTATCTTCAGTGAATCCCATATTCAAGAAGATTTCTCTAATTTCCTGAATGATTCTTCTTAAAGGATGCTCTTTACCTGGGAAGAATATAGGATACTCTGCATTGATATCATAAGGCCGGTATTTTAAGTCTTTCCAAGATCCTTCCTTAAGCTGTTGATGGGTCAATTGAGTAGCTTCCTCTTCAATGGTGAATCCAATATCTAAAATCTCACGACCTAAATCGGTTAATTCAAAACTATGGAGAGTTGTCTTTTGCTCAGCAATAAGGTTTTTCCTCTCTTTAAGTGCAGATAAACCTTTAGCCATATCTTCATCCAATTGCTCCTTAGACACTTGTGCCTTTTCAATAAGGGTTCTTAATAATGATTCATCATCACCTAATTTTTCTTTGCTGGATTCCCCTACATCAGTAATGGATAATACTCCCTTATCCATTTTTGCCCAACTTTTACGAACCAGCCAACCAATGGATATGTTGACTTCTTTCTTGTCAAGCCCTTCTAAACTAGCCAAATCCTTCATGGCCAATTGCTTTTTATCCTGCAATACCTTAAGGATTCTCCTTTCAGGAAGGCCTATTTCAGCATATTTTTTACCATTTTCAGTCAAGCTAAATTTCTCTTTTGTCTCTTTGTTTACAATGATGATTCCTTTAGAAGCTAATGATCCTGCAGCACTCATTACTGATTTAATATTTAAACCGGTATTTTCAGCTATTTCATCAGGAGTTGCATTTTCATTAATTTCTAACTCTTTTAATAGCTTTTTTTCATAAATATGTAATTCATTAATAATTTTATTAATATCTTCACTCATCTAAACACCAGATGTTTTTTATAATTAATTGATAAGAATAATTGATAGATTATATTTTATAGATTATTTAATTGAAAAATTATACAAAATATCTATCATTTCATAATATTATAATATATCTCTAATCTAATTAATAAATATATTCAAAAATAGGAATTTTAAATTTTAAAAAATGGATAAAATAAGAAAAATAAGAAAATAAAAAAAGAATAGAAATTAGAAATTATCTGCAAGATATGATAAGAATATGGATGCTGCAGTTAAATCAGCAGTTGTTCCAGGATTTAACTTATTATCATAAAGATAATCATCAAATTCCAATAGTTTTTCTACAAATGAATCATCATCCTTGAATTCCAAAATCTCACTTGCCTTTTGGGACACATCTTCTGCCACTTCATTGCCGTATTTTCTTGAGATTAAAGTGTCTGGAATTTGAGATAGGATTGTCATGAATGTTAAAACTGTAGCCTTATTAATTACATCAACATCATCAGAGGTTTTCCAAAAATTTGAAAAGCAAGGATATCCGATTTCAAAGCAAACAGGCATTTTATTGGTAAGTTCATTTGCTAATCTGTCCCAACCTGCGGAGATTTCCAAAACATCAAACATTGTTTGATTGTTTGCTCGCAATTCATCCTTAGCCTTTTCACTCATAACATCAAACTCATCTTGATCGCCCATTCCACCAGCATCCGCAACATTGATTGCATCATAAAGGTTTACTGCATCTTCAACAGTTGTAGCATCCATTAAACGACCTACATTCTCTTGAATTTCATCAAAGCTATCGCTTATTGAAGCTGCAGCAGCAATTGGAATGCACATCATCATAATGCCTAAATTAGTGTTGGTTTCAATCCATCTGTTGGTTTCATCAACAGCTTGGAAAATGTATTTTCCTAATTCTGCTTTGGACAAATCATCAATTTTTTTAGCTTGACTTGCAACAGCTTCCATAGTATCTCCAATAACTACAGCGCTTATTGCAAAGTCCTGAAATACCATATCATCAAAATTGCGAGTTCTGTGAACATTACCAGGTTTTGGCCAACCACTCACTTCAAGAACAGATGCAATTTGAGCCAATTTAGCAATTTCTTTTGCTTCCACAAACACTCCCCCATTATAAGTGGTCTAAAGCATAAGGAGCAAAATTAGTGATTATCAAATCAGCTCCAGCTCTTTTTATGGATAATAATGATTCCATTATTGCTTCTTCAGATAAATATCCGTTTTCAATAGCCGCCATAATCATGGAATATTCCCCGCTTACATTATAAGTCACTAAAGGCATTGGAAACTCATCCTTAATTGTCTTAATAATATCCAAATAAGGAAGTGCCGGTTTAACCATTAAAAAGTCAGCACCTTCAATGACATCAAGTTCCGCTTCCCTAATTGCTTCAAGAGCATTTGCAGGATCCATTTGATATGATTTTCTGTTTCCTGCTGAAGGAGAAGAACATGCTGCTTCTCTAAATGGATAATAGAATGAAGAAGCGAATTTAACTGAATAGGACATAATCATTGTATTGTAATAGCCATTTTCATCAAGGATTTCCCTTAAAGCTTGGATTCTGCCATCCATCATATCAGAAGGGGCTACAATATCTGCGCCTGCTTCTGCATGGGACAATGCAACCTTTGCAAGATATTCCAAGGATTCATCATTTAAGATTTCAAAGCCGAAGTCAGTGTCATCATTCTTTTCAATCAAACCGCAATGGCCATGGGAAGTGTATTGGCATAAGCAGACATCTGTAATGATAACCAAATCAGTTTCCTCTTTAAGCTTGCGAACAGTTCTTTGAACTATACCTGTTGAAGCAAAAGCAGGAGATCCGATTGCATCCTTTTTCTCTGGGCTTGGAATACCAAAGACAATGATTGATTTCAAGCCTTTTGCTTCCAATTCCTTTGCATATTCCACACAGTCATTTAAAGAATATCTATATTCTCCAGGCATTGTGGAAATAGCTTCCTTTTCACCATCTTTTAAGTCTTCTTTAACAAAAATTGGATAAATCAAATCCTCTTTATTCAATTTAGTTTCACGTACAATGTCTCTAATTTTAGAGTTTTTCCTATATCTTCTCATTCTTGTAATTGGAAAATTCATGATTTCACTTCTAATGATTATGTTAATAAAAAAATTATTGTTAGTTTAATTTTGATTAAAATAGAACAATTTTAGGCATTAATTAAAGTTATTCATATCTTAATCTTATTCATATATTAATATATTAAATTACTAATATAAATTTTAATATAATTTTAAATAATTTAAAATGATTTTAAAATAATTTTAAAATAAACCATATAAAAACTTAAACTATATTAATGGAAATAAAAATATTTAATATTAGAAAATTAAAATTGGGAAAAGTGAACAAACTTATAATAATTAATAAAATATTTTGAGGAATAATATGACAAACACTATTGGAAAAATCTTTTCAATTACAAGTTTCGGTTCCAGTCATGGAAAAGCACTTGGAGCAGTTGTAGATGGATGTCCGGCTAATTTGGAACTTAGCGAAGAGGATATTCAAATTGAATTGAATAAAAGAAGACCTGGAACAAGTGCACTCACAACATCCAGACAAGAGGGAGATAAAATAGAAATAGTATCTGGAATATTTGAGGGCAAAACAGATGGAACCCCAATCACTGGAATCGTTTATAACACTAATCAGAAATCTAAGGATTATTCAAACATTAAAAACACTCCAAGACCAGGACATGGAGATTTCTGCTGGATGGAAAGGTATGGAATTTACGACTACAATGGAGGCGGTCGTGGAAGCGGTAGAATCACTATAGGACATGTTATTGGAGGAGCTATTGCAAAGAAACTATTGAAGACCCAAGGCATTGAAATAATATCTCATGTAGTTCAAATCGGAGATATCAAAGCAAAAAATATAGATTATGAAAACTTAAAAGACACAATTGAAAAAAACAACGTTAAATGTGGCGATGCAGAAGCTGCAAAACTTATGGAAGAATTGATTCTTTCTAAAAAACAGGAAGGAGATTCAATTGGTGGAATAGTTGAAACAATTGCAACAGGACTTCCTGCAGGACTTGGTGAACCAGTATTTGGAAAACTTGATGGTGATTTAGCACAAATATTAATGAGCATTAATGCAGTTAAAGGAGTTGAAATAGGATTAGGTTTTGAAAGTGCAAAATATTCCGCTTCAGAAATTAACGATGAATTCTGCTATGATGAAAATGATGATGGGGCAAAATGCATAAAAACTAAAACCAATAATTCTGGAGGCATCCTTGGAGGCATGAGCAATGGCATGCCAATCGTTTCAAGAATTGCAGTTAAACCAACACCTTCAATCTCTAAAATCCAAAATACAATTGACTTGGAAAAAGGAGAAAACACAACAATTGAAATAAGTGGCAGACATGATCCATGTATCTGTCCAAGAGTAACTGCAGTTGCCGAATCAGCTACAGCTATAATTTTAGCAGACCATATGATTAGTAGCGGATTTATTCATCCAACAAACTTGAATAAATCCATTTAAATCAAAATAGGAATCTCATGTAGAAATCTTGAAATTACATGAAATGAAAAAAAACAGCTGAAAAATAAAAAATTATTATATTAAAAAAATAGAAAAATAATAGAAATTAAAAAATGAAATTAAAGAAATAGAAATTAAAAAAATAAAATAAGAAAATTAATTTAATTATTATAATTATTTTTCTTATTATTCCTTTTTTTATTGGGTTTTGATTCGAAATTAAGGGAATATACATCCTCTTGTTTTATGCGATTTGCAAACCTGTCCTTAAGACGAATCATTTTAGAACGTTCAGGATATTTCTCATTGATATCCACTTTCATACCATCAAAAGCAGCTAATGTTCTAACTCCAGTCTTTTTAGAGACTCTTATTGCCTCTTCAACTGGATTTGCCGCAATCATCTTGAAACCAAAGTGGGTCATAATCGCTAAACTTGGCTTGACTTGCTCAACAATATCAATGAAATTATCAGTGCACATATGTCCCCTAATGGATCTTGGGCCTGGTCTTAAAACACTACCTATTAAAATGTCTGCATTTTTATGATATTTAGGCAATTCATCAAAATATTCAGTGTCAGAGGTATATGAAATCTTAAAGCCATTATTCTCTATTTGGAAACCAACACCTGTAGGGTCACCATGCCTTGTTTCAGTACCTTTAATGGTAAATGAAGGAAAACGTGCTATTTTATTAGGGGTTAAAATCAGATTTTTAGAATTGCTTTTATGATAACTTGAAATAGCAGGACCCCAACGTTGGAACTTTTCAAAAACGGTTTGGCTCCCCATGATGATACCATTATTCTTTGTCATTCCCCTTGTCATTGCTTCAATAAATATTTCAGCATCATTATAATGGTCTGTATGGGAATGTGAAATAAAAACCCCATCAATTTTTGTTGGATTTACTCCAAACTGATACGATCTGACCAATGCTCCAGGACCTGGGTCGACTTGATAATTTTTTCCTCCGAAATCATCAATTCTAAAGCCCCCAGTCATTCTTTTCTGACTGATGGTGGCAAATCTACCACCTCCAGAGCCTAAAAATGTAATTTTCATTATTGTCACCTTTTATAAAAAATATAAAATAACTCTAAATGCAATCAATCTAAATACTTAATCGACAATAAACACTATTTATTCAAGATGACATAAAATAATATCACATTTTAAATTAGCCTTATTACGTTTAATGCATAAAACTTCATTTTCAATAACAACTTGGTCCTTTAATAATGCATCATCTTCACCTTCAACAAACATGATAACATTTTCACTAGGTTTTGCAAGAAGTTTCCAATTGATGTCAAATGCCCTTACATCAGGATTTAATTTCACTTGAATCATCTTATCATCAATTGAATCAACAATTCCAACAGGACCCTCATCTATTATTGTAGATGCTAATTTAATTGTCTCATTTTGTTTTAATAAATCCTCTCGGAGTTTTGTTCTAAACTTAGCTAAAAGATTTACATCTCTTTCAATTACTTCATCTAAATAATCTTGAACTTTGTCTTTAGACAAGTTGTTTTGTTGGATGACAACATCATATTTAGTACCTAAAGAAGGAGTTTTTTTAGAAATATCATCTATGATTTGACCGAAGATATCTCCCATATATTTCAAGCTAAAACTAGGTTTCCATCTTTTCTTAAGCATTTCATTAGCTAATGATTTTGTAATCTTATTACCAAATACGATAATTGAGGACTCTCCTTTTTTTGAATTAACTATTTCAGATCCAGTTAACTCAATAATCTGGAAACCGTTGGTTGTACCGTAAATTCTTTTCCTTTTGGTTTCCATAGTTCCTCTTGAACTGACCTCTCCTACAGCTACATTTTCTACACTTTTTACTTTAGTTGCATCATCTGTAACTTTAAGGCTTATCCCAAGCTCTTCGGCTCTTGCGTATAATTCTTCATCACTGGTAATTTCACCGGTGTAAATTTCCTGTTCTAAAAGTTCACGTTCCTCTTTAGAACCGAAATAGGCAATTCTTCTCTTATCTCCTGCCATTACACATCCTTTCTTTCCTACATAAGCAATAATTAAACTCATAATCTCACATCGCTTAAACATTAGGCATACTTAAATTTAACTTACAATCCAAATTTTACAATCCAAATACTTTCAACTTATGCCTATTAAATTTTAAATTTTCTTAAATTAATTAAAAATTTCAAATTTCAGAAAAGTGTTGAAAATCTTATAAAAAACATTAAAAATGAAAGGCTTAACTTTACCTCCATTGAAACTTTTTTGAAATTTAATATCTTATTATATATTTATATTTTTACAAATATAAAAAGTTTTTATAAAATATTTTAAAATTTGAACTCATTTAAACTAAAAAATGTAAAATCTCATAAATTTTAACCCATAAACCTTAAATGTTTCAATAATATAAAACTTTATATATTGAAAGGGACAAAGTAGAATTAATTATTATTTGGAGGTAATAATATGGTTAAAATCAATGAAATTTACAGATGTAACCACTGTGGAAACATGGTAGAAGTTATTGTTGAAGGTGCTGGAGAATTAGTATGCTGTGGAGAAGCAATGGAACTTTTAGAACCTAGACAATTACCAGAAGGTGGAGTAAAACACATCCCAGTTATCACTAAAGAAGACGGCAAAATTGTCGTAACTATGGGAGAAGAAGCTCACCCAATGTTAGAGGAACATTACATTAACTTTGTTGAATTAATTGTAGGAGACCAAGTTTACCGTGCAAACTTAAAACCTGGTGATGAACCTAAAGCAGTATTCGATGTAAATGCAGAAGTTGAAGATGTAAAAGCTATTGAATATTGTAACATCCACGGTTTATGGCATTCCTAAGTATTATTTATTTTAAATAATACTTTTCTATTTTTTATTTTTTTAAAACATTTTTTTAAATTATTTCTCTATTTTTCCTAATTTTAATAATCTTAAAATAATCTTATTTTTCATCAAATTACTAAATTTTATAAAATATGAAATTCATAATATTAATATTATATAAGTAAAATTTATAAAATTATTAACTATAATAAAATTATAATAAAAACTAAAAATAATTAACTGTAATTTTTAAATAAAAAAATTAAATTTTGATAGCATGAGAAAAGATATTATATTAATTGTTTTAGTATTGATAGCAGTTGTTAGTATAAGCGGTTGCATTAACAGTCCTATTGATAATATAAACAATAGAATGAAAGATTTGAACACTGATATTACTGAAGGCGATAACGATTATAATGCTGCAATCAGCTCCATAAATAGCCGTGATTATGCAAGTGGAAACAATAACATTCAAATTGCAAAGGAAAAATTCAATGATGCAGAAACAAAACTTTCAGAAATTGAAGACTATCAAGATGACTTAAATGAAAGTGTATATAAAGAGTACATTGATTTGATTAAAGAAGAAGTGTCATTAAAGAAACAGGCAAGTGATGAGCTTTATTTAGCTATTCAATATTATGCAAATAATGATGCATATTCAGGAAATTCATATGCTCAATCAGCTAATAATCTAATGAAAAAAGCAGTGATACTTCAAGGTGAAAGAAATCAATTAGTAGAAGAAAACTCAGAAATTTTCAAAAAAGCAGGAATAATCTAATAATCTAAAATAGGGATTATTCAACATAATAATTTATATTTTTATTTGAATTATTCAATTTATTAGAAAGATCTATGAGGGGGAAAAATGAAAAAAGCATGCCCAAAATGTAATGGGACTGGTTCCATAGCTGTAGATACAAAAATATGTGAAAATTGTGATGGAACCGGTTATGTAGATACATTTGAAATGAAAAACCACTTTAAAGGTGTAAACAGTAATGCTAGAGCTAAGTTTGATTTAGATGCAGATCAGGATGTTCCATGTGAAGTATGTGATGGAAAGGGAATGGTAGATGTTTTGGAAGACTGTTCCTACTGTAATGGAACTGGTGAAATTACTGTTTGCAATGAATGTGGAAAACGTATTGACTCTGATAAGAATTACTGTGATGAATGTGCAGAAAAACATGAAGAGGAAAAAATGAAAAAACAATTGGAAAGAGAGAAAAATCCAGAAAAAATTGTTGTGGAATCAGATATTTCTGGAAAGGAAATTGTTTATGAATTAGATGGATTATGCGAAATGAGTGACTTAGAGCTTAATTCCATCTATAGAGGTAAAGTTACAAGAGTGGAAAGATATGGTCTTTTTGTTAGCTTAAACAATCAGGTTTGGGGACTCATGAGAACACGTAATTCTACAAATAAAGTTGGAGATTATGTATTTGTAAGAATCACCCAAATCAAAGAGAGAAAACGTGAAGTGGATATGGCTCCTGCAAGCGTTTTCAAAGGGGAATATGTGATTAAAAAAGTCAAGAAAAACATCAAAAGAACCAAAATCGAAACACTTGATGATTCTTCAATGGGTAATGTCGTTAAAGTCTATGGAGAAGTTATACAAATCCAACAGACATCTGGACCAACTATTTTTACAATCACTGATGAAACTGCAATTACCTGGGCTGCAGCATTTAATGAACCTGGAGTTAGAATGTACCCTGAAATTGAAATAGGGGACATTGTAGAGGTAATTGGAGAAGTCAATAAGCATAATGGTGAAATTCAAATAGAATCAAGCAGCATTGAAAAGCTTGGAGATGAAGAAGCAAACAAAATGAAGGAATTCATTGATATTGCTTTAGATAAAAAAGCAGAACCTGATGATGTTGATTTCTTAATCCAAAGCCCAGTTTTAGATAGGTTAAAACCTAAAATGAGAGAAGCTGCAAAAGTTATCAGAAGAGCAATTTTAGACGGAAGATCTATCCTTGTTAGACACCATGCAGATGCAGATGGTATTTGTGCAGGAGTTGCAATGGAAAAAGCAGTGATCCCCTTATTAAAAGAGTTCAATCCGGATAATGATGCAGAATATCACTACTTCAAACGTTCTCCTAGTAAAGCGCCATTCTATGAATTGGAAGATGTGGTTAAGGACTTATCCTTTGCATTGGAAGACTTTGAAAGACATGGGCAAAAATTGCCATTGATTGTGTTATTGGACAATGGTTCCACTGAGGAAGACATTGTAGCATTGATGCAGGCAAAAATCTATGATATTGAAATAGTTGTTATTGACCATCACTTCCCTGGAGAATTGATTACAAAAACATTGAAAAATGGAGAAACAATTGATGGAAGTGCAGAGTGCAACAATGAAGACATTATTGCAGGTACTGTTGCAGTGGATGAATACGTTGACACTCATGTAAATCCTTATCTTGTTGGAGGAGATTCACAAATAACTGCTGGAGCATTAGCTACTGAAGTTGCACACATCATAAATCCAGATGTTGAAGATTTAGTAAAACACTTGCCGGCTATAGCAGTTTTAGGAGACCGTGCAGAAGCAGATGAAGTGGAACAATATGTAAATCTTGCATCTGAGAAAGGATATGATAGAGAGCAGTTGAAGGAGATTGCTGAATGTATCGATTTTGAAGCTTACTTCCTTAGATTCATGAATGGTAGAGGCATAATTGATACCATTTTAGGCGTAGACAATCTTGACAAGCATCCTAAGATGGTTGAAGCATTATATAAAGAATACCTAAAACGTGTAGATACCCAAATGAAAGCGGCTTTGCCTAATATAAAAAGAGTGAAATTGGAAAATGGAATCTACTTCAACGTTTTGGATGTTGAAAAATATGCTCATAAATTTACATTCCCTGCTCCTGGAAAAACCTGTGGATTTGTCCATGATAAGATTGTTAAAGAGATTGGTGAAGATAAGCCAATCATTACACTTGGACATGGCCCTGACTTTGGAGTTTTAAGGGCAACTGATTCTGTCCATAAGATCTTTGGATTTAATGTAAATAATATAGTCATTAGTCTTGCAGATAAGATACCTCAAGCAGGTATTGATGGTGGAGGTCACGAATGTGCAGGATCAATAAAATATATTGAAGGTCTTGGTAAGGAAGTATTGAATCAACTTCTAAGTGAAATCCAAAATATGACTAATGAATAAAAAAAATAATTTCAATAGAAAAATAATTTTTTGATAAATTTTATCATGAATTATTTTTTTTCAATTTTCTATTTTTCTAATTTTTATAATTTTTATAATTTTTATAATTTTTAACTTTTTTCTAAAATTTCTATTTTCTGATAACTCAAAATTAAAAATTTATTAAATCATTATTTTTAAACTGTTAGATGTAGATATACTAAATTCATTTTTATACTCAGAAGATATAATTTATTTAAATTGATTTTATGATTAATTAAATTAATTCATTTTGAATAAACCATCATTTAATGAAATGTTACTATATAATTTTTGCACAAAAATGAAATTGTGAAAAATTGGGAAAATTTTTATCAAAATTTTTTGAAAATGTGGATTTTTATGAAAATTATAAAAAAATTTAAAAAAAAGTTTTAAAGAGATGAAACAAAAATCTTAAAAAATTGAAATTGAAAAAATTATATGAAATAAATAAAAATAGTTTTAAAAGAATAGAATAAAAAATAATTTCAAAAATTATTATAAAAAAATAGTTGAAAAAAATTAAAATAAAAAATAGAATAAATAATAGAATAAAAAAATAGAATAAAAAATTTAAAAATTAATAATAAAAATTTTTATTCAGCTTTTTTAGATTTGTAATCTTTGATTGCTTCAGTCAATGCATCTGCTGCTAAGTTAGAACAATGCATCTTGATTGGTGGAAGACCATCTAATGCATCAGCAACATCATTTCTAGTGATCTCTAAAGCTTCATCAACTGTCATTCCCTTTGCAATTTCAGTTATCATACTGCTTGTAGCTATTGCAGCACCGCAACCAAAGGTTTCAAACTTAATATCTTGAATTACATCATTGTCATCAACATCAATGTAAATAGTCATTAAATCCCCACAAGTAGGGTTTCCAACAGTTCCTTCACCACTTGCATTTTCAATAATACCAGAATTTCTTGGATTTGCAAAATGGTCCATAACTTTTTCACTGTACATATCTTATCACCTTATTCTTTACATTATCTTTTTAAATAATCCTAATATTTAAATTTTTACTTAATGATCTGGGTCTGTAAACTTAGACTCATCTAATTCTAAAGATTCATTATTTTCATTATCCCATAATGGGGACATTCTTCTTAATCCTGAAACAACTTCATCCAATGCATCTACAACAACATCTACATCTTCTAAGCTATTTTCAGTACCTAAACTTAATCTTAAGGAACCGTGAATCTCAGCATCTTCCAAACCTAAAGCACTTAATACATAGGATGCCTTTAGACTTTTTGATGAACATGCAGAACCAGTTGCACCATTGATTCCTTTAGCATCTAATCTTAAGATCAAACCTTCCCCTTCGATTGCTGCAAATCTAAAGTTTACATTATTTGGAAGTCTATTCTCTCTATCCCCATTTAAGTAAGCTTCTGGAATCCTATCACTAATCTTTTCAATAAGAGCATCTCTTAATTCTGTAAGTTTTGCAATGTTTTCATCCAAATGTTCATAAGCAAGCTCAGCAGCTTTACCAAAACCTACGATACCTGGAACATTTTCAGTACCAGACCTAAGACCGTTCTCTTGACCTCCCCCATGAATCAATAATTCTAATCTAACTCCTTTTCTAATAAATATTGCACCAACACCTTTTGGACCATAAATCTTATGGGAAGAAATGGACAATAAGTCAATATTTGCTTCTTTAACATCCACTGGAATCTTACCTACAGATTGCACTGCATCACAATGGAAGATAATTCCATTTTCCTTTGCAATCTTACCTACCTCTTCAATTGGCTGTATAGTTCCTATCTCATTATTTGCATGCATGACAGAAATTAAAATGGTATCTTCTCTAATTGCATTTTTTAAATCTTCTATACTGATTATACCATTTTCATTTACTGGCAAATAAGTAACTTCATATCCTCTTGATTCAAGGAATTCACAAGTTCTTAATACTGCAGGATGCTCAATTTCTGTAGTAATAATATGTTTACCTTTATCTTCAAATTTAAGAGCCACACCTTTAATAGCCATATTGTCAGATTCAGTTCCTCCACTTGTAAATATGATCTCCCTTGTATCAGCATTAATTAATTTAGCTACATGTTCACGAGCTTCTTCAACCGCTTTTTTAGCATTCCTACCTAATTTATAAAAAGTAGAAGGATTACCGAATTCTTCTTTCAAATAAGGTACCATTGCATTAAATACTTCTTCTTTTACTGGAGAAGTAGCAGAATTATCCATATATATCATAATTAGCTCTCCCAATTTTTTCTCTAAATAAAAATTATTTTTTTAGTAATTATATTAATTATTTTAAAGATAAAATAACTACGTTATTATAATTTTTTAAAAAATATAACTATAGTTATATTTCCTAATTTATTATTAGTAAGTTTTAGTATATAAAGTTTAGGTTTAACTAACTTTTTTAAAAAAGAGCATTATAAAAATTGAAAAATTTAAGTGAAAAATATAATTGAAAAAATACAAAAATTTAAAAAAAAAATAAAAAATTAAGGGTATAGAAATATTAAAAATAATTGGAGAATTAAATTATTCTCCAAATTTAGCAGTGACTTTTTCTAAAGCTTGATCAATATCAGCAATGATATCCTCTACATCTTCAAGACCTACAGATACTCTAATCAAGTCAGGAGTTACACCAGTACTTTCCTGTTCTTCTGGAGTTAATTGTTGGTGTGTAGTGGAAGCTGGGTGGATAACCAAACTTTTTGCATCACCAATATTAGCAAGTAAAGATAACAATTCAAGATTATCAATGAATTCTTTTCCTGCTTCAAGACCACCTTTAACACCAAAGGTCAATAAAGCACCATATTGGTCTCCTAAGTATTTTTTAGCAGTTTCATGTGTTGGATGACTTTCAAGTCCAGGATAACTTACCCAACTTACTGCAGGGTGTTGTTCTAAATGTTTAGCTACTTTTAATGCATTTTCAGAATGTTTAGCCATTCTGATAGATAAAGTTTCTAAACCTTGCAAGAATATGAAACTGTGAACAGGAGCAAGTGTTGCACCTAAATCTCTTAATAATCTTGCTCTTATACGAAGAGTATAAGCAATGTTTCCAAGACCTGGGAAATCACCGAATACTTCCCAATAGTTAAGACCATGATAACTTGGGTCTGGTTCAGAAAGGGTAGGGAATTTACCATTTCCCCAATTGAATTTACCGCTATCGACAATATATCCTCCTATAGCAGTACCATGACCTCCAACAAACTTGGTTGCAGAAGCTGCAATTACATCTGCTCCATGTTCTAAAGGTCTTACTAATCCAACAGCAGCAGTATTGTCTACCACTAATGGAATATCATGAGAATGAGCGATTTCAGCTAGTTTTTCAAATTCAGGAACATCCAATTTTGGATTTCCGATAGATTCCACATAAATTGCTTTTGTCTTATCAGTTATAGCCGCTTCAAAAGCATCAAGATCTTGAGAATCTACAAAGATAACATTACGTGCCAAATCTTTAAAAGTGTAATCAAACAATTGGTATGTTCCACCATATAAATTATCTGCAGAAACTATTTCATCACCAGGTTGGGTAATGTTTAATAATGCATAAGTAATAGCAGCTAAACCACTAGCAGCAGATATTGCAGAATTACCTCCTTCTATTGCAGCAATTCTCGCTTCAAATGCATCACTAGTAGGGTTAGTTAATCTACTGTAAATTTGACCAAATTCCTGAAGAGCAAACCTATTTGCTGCCTGATCCGTATCCTTAAATACATAAGATGAAGTTTGATAAATCGGAACAGCTCTTGATCCTGTTGCTGGGTCTGGTTCTTCTTGTCCTGCGTGTAATCCTAAAGTACTTAATCCATAATTTTTGTTAGTCATTTTATCACCTATAATATAAATTAATTAATAAATATAATGAATACTAGTGGATTTTAATAAATTAGACATTTAATAAAATTCTTAAAAATATTCTTTTTGAAATATTTTTAATATAATCATTAAAAAATAACAATTGTTATATTTTATATTTACAAGTGTTCTATTCTTAATGAAAAAATATTAAAAATAGTGAGATTATTAAAAATAAATTTTAAGAAAAATATTCATTATATAACAATTGTTATACATAGTATATAAAGTTTTTGATAATTCTAGAAATTATAAAGAAAAAACAATAGCAAAATATAGAAAAATCGTTTAAGAAATTAAATAAAAGTAGATCAATCATACTAAATGATAATAAAAAAAGATAATAAAAAGTTCGCAAAATATAAAACTAAATAATGTTAGATAAAAAAAGGCTGGCAGCTAAATGAAATTCCCATAGACCGAAACCCATAGTACACAAACAAAACGCGAAAAGACTTAACTTCTGGGATCGAAACGAG